>JBDLIY010000029.1:0-16640 GCA_039714635.1 Planctomycetota bacterium | reverse complement strand
GCAATCGTGCGACGTACGTGCGGCGAACGTGCGGCAGTCGTGCGGGAACGTCCGGCGAACGTGCGGGGTGTTCCGCGCGGCGGTGGCTACCGCCGGCGCCGGCGGGAGGGCTGTCGGTTCCAGCCTCCGGGCTTCTTCTTCGCCGGCTCCTCCTTGCGGACCGGGCGGCCGGTGTCCACGCCGTCCGGCTCGCGGCGCTCGACCTTGCCGCCCATGGCCCGCTCGATCCGCTCCGCCATCACCTCGTCCATGGGAGAGACGAGAGACCAGGCGATGCCCGGTGCGTCGGCGCGGCCCGTGCGGCCGATCCGGTGGACGTAGTCGTCCGACTTGTTCGGCAGGTCGTAGTTGACCACGTGGCTGATGCCGGTGATGTCGATGCCGCGCGCCGCCACGTCCGTCGCCACGAGAATGCGCGTCCGGCCGTGCCGGAAGGATTCCAGCGCCCGGATGCGCTCCTTCTGGGCGCGATCGCCGTGGATCCTGTCCGCTTTCAGACCGGCCCGCTTCAGGTCGTGGGCTACGAGATCGGCCCGGGTCTTCGTCTTCGTGAAGACGAGGACGGACTCTGCCTTCTCGTCCGACAGGATGTGTTCGAGAACCGCGGTCTTCCGGTGCTCGAGGACGGGGTAGAAGACCTGCTCGATCGCCTCGGGCGTGGTGACCTTCGCCACCTCCACGCGAATCGCGTCAACGGTGACTTCCCGGGCCAGGTGATAGACCGGAGCGATCGTGGCGGAGAAGAGCATCGTCTGGCGATCCGTCGGAAGTTCGCGGACGATGCGCCGGATGTCGGGGAGGAAACCGATGTCGAGCATGCGGTCCGCCTCGTCGAGCACCAGGGTCTCCAGCCGGTCGAAGTGGACCTGCCGGCGGCGGAGCAGGTCGAGCAGGCGGCCCGGCGTGGCGATGACCACGTCGACGCCGCGCTGGCACGCCTTGATCTGGGACCCGAGGTCGACGCCGCCGTAGACGGTGACGAACTTCAGCCGGATTCCGCGGGCGAGTTCCTCGCCGTGTTCGGCCACCTGGAGCGCGAGTTCCCGGGTTGGCACGAGGACGAGCGCGCGCGGGGAGCGGGAATCGCGGCCCTCGAGCAGCCATTGGATCGTGGGCAGGAGGTACGCGGCGGTCTTGCCGGTCCCGGTCTCCGCGGAGCCGAGGACGTCCTGGTCCTTCATGGCGGCCGGGATGGTCGCTTCCTGGATGGGCGTCGGCTGCGTGAAGCCCATCGTACGGACGTTATTCAGCAGGCGCTGGTCGAGGTCGAATTCTGAGAACTGCATAGTACTCCTGAGGTGCGGCGGCGATCGAAACGAGGTGAGCCGCCGCGGGGGACACGACAGAGGGCGATGGACCGCTCGGCCTGGCGTCTGGACGCGGATTCCCGAGACGGCATCATGGCCGACCTTAACCGCGGACCGGAATCCGGCAAACGACTTCGTGGCCCGAACGCTCGGTTCGACGGAGACGAGACGGCGCGGAGGCCGGAAAATCCGGCCTCAGAGCAGTTCCGAGGCCAGGTCCGCCAACTCGCTCCGTTCGCCCTTCTCCAGCGTGATGTGCGCGTACAGCGGCTGGCCGACCATCCGGTTGATCATGTAGCTCAGCCCGTTCGACAGCGTGTCCAGGTAGGGCTGATCGATCTGCTTGATGTCGCCCGTGAACACGATCTTCGTGCCCTCGCCGGCGCGCGTGATGATCGTCTTCACCTCGTGCGGCGTCAGGTTCTGCGCCTCGTCCACGATGAAGAAGATCCGCGGAAGCGAGCGGCCGCGGATGTAGGCCAGCGGCGTGATCATCAGCTTTTCGGCCTCGCGCATGTCCTGGAGCCGCTGGGCCGCGGCGTCCCGGTCGCCGAACTGGTCCCGGATCACGGTCAGGTTGTCGTAGAGCGGCTGCATGTACGGGTCGAGCTTCTGGTCGATGTCGCCGGGCAGGTAGCCGAGGTCGCGATTGGAGAGCGGCACCACCGGCCGCGCGAGGAGCACCTGCCGGTAGCTGCGCCGGCACTCCAGCGCCGTCGCCAGGGCGAGGAGCGTCTTCCCCGTCCCCGGGTTGCCGGTCAGGGTGACGAGCCGGACCTGGGGATTGAGAAGCATGTTGATCGCGAAGGACTGCTCCGCGTTCCGCGGCGAGATCCCGTAGGCGGAGAGCTTCTCGACGCGAACGAAGGCCTCGTCGCTCGCCCGGTACGACGCCAGCGCCGACTTGCTCCCGTTGCGGAAGATGAAGCACTCGTTCGCGACGGGTGGCTCGTCGAGATCGATCTCGCTCGCGGGCACGCGCCGCTCGTCGCTGTAGAAGCCGTCGATGAAACCGGGCGGCGTGTTCTCGACGATGCGCTTCCCCGTGTAGAGCTTGTCGAAGCTCTCGATCTTGTCCCGCCGGAAGTCCTGGGCCGGAATGCCGAGCGACTTCGCCTTCATCCGGAGGTTCGTGTCCTTGGAAACGAGGACGACGGGCCGGCTGGACTCGCGTTCCGCGAGCAGGCGTGCCGTGTTCAGGATGCGGTGATCCGGGGAGTCGTGCAGAAACGCGGCCTTGATGTCCGGGGCGATGTCGCCGCCGATCACGACGCGGACGGAGCCGAGTCCGTCGCCGATCGTGGCGCCGCCGTTGGAAAGCAGGTCGCCTGTCAGGTCGTCCAGCGAGCGGAGGAAGTTCCGCGCGTGGAAGTTGATGTCCTCGTGGCCGCGCTTGAAGCGGTCGAGCTCCTCGATCACGGTGATCGGGATCGCGACGTCGTTCTCTTCGAAGCTGCTCAGGCAGCCGGAGTCGTGGAGAATCACGTTCGTGTCGAGCACGAACAGCTTCGTGGATCTGGCAGTCATCGAACCTCGGCGCGGCGGCGGGGTTCCACGGACGCGGGGGCGACGTCCCGAGGGTGTTACCGTCCGACTCGGCGGTCAGGATACTCGGGAGGCCACCGTCGCGAATGGAATCCCGCGGGCCCCCGGCCGGGTATGCTTTCTCCCGATGAGAACCACCATGCTGACGGTCGTTCTGCTCGCCATCGCGTGCGGCAGCCCGACGGAGGAGAAGGTCGTGAAGACGGACGAACAGTGGCGGGCGCAGCTGACCGCGGAGGAGTACCGCGTCACACGGGAGCAGGGAACGGAACCCCCGCGGTCGGGTCGCTACTGGGACACGAAGACGGCCGGCACCTACGAGTGCGTCTGCTGCGGGGCCGATCTCTTCACCTCGGAGACGAAGTTCGAGTCCGGCTGCGGCTGGCCGAGCTTCTACGAAGCCCTGCAGGGCGCGCCCGTCGAATACCGGGAGGACCGCTCCCTCGGCATGGTCCGCACCGAGATCGTCTGCGGGAAGTGCGACGCGCACCTGGGCCACGTCTTCGACGACGGGCCGCCGCCCACCGGGAAGCGGTACTGCGTGAACTCGGCGTCGCTGAAGCTCCGTCCCGCGGGCGACCCGGAGAAGTGAGGGTGACCGCACAGCCCGCCGACGTGCTCCGCCCCCTCCTGCCGGCCGCCGTCGTGGCGATGGAGTGCCCGGCGGACGAGGCGCACCTCCCCGACCTTCTCCCCGAGGAGCGGGCCGTCGTGGCCAAGGCCGTTGCGAAGCGCCGGGCCGAGTTCGCGGGCGGCCGGGCTTCGGCCCACGCCGCGCTCCGTGAGCTCGGAATCCCCGAGGCGCCGCTCCTGCCGGGGCCCGATCGCGCTCCCCTCTGGCCGGAGGGCGTCGTGGGCGCGATCTCCCACTCGACCGGTCGCGCGATGGCCGCCGTCGGCCGGACCGCCGACGTCACGGGCGTCGGCATCGACCTGGAGCCGGATCAGCCGATCGAGGAGGACCTCTGGCGGTTGATCCTGACGGCGGGGGAGCGGGTCGCCCTCGCGGAGGCCGCGGATCCGGGCCGCCGCGTCCGCCTCGTCTTCACGGCGAAGGAGGCGTTCTACAAGTGCGTCCGGCCGACGATTCAGCGCTTCATCGGCTTCTCCGCCGCGGAAGTGGACGTGGACGAGAACTCGGGGAGCTTCGTCGTCCGCACGGCCGAGCCGGATCTGGACGAGGCCTACCCGGGGCGCTTCGTCCGGGACGGCGGCTACGTCATCTCGGTCGTCGCGACTACCCGAGCAGCCAGAGACTGAGCGCCATCACCGCGGCGCCGGCGATCACGCCGAGGATGGGGGAGTGCTCGCTCTCGAAGCTCTTCGCCGCCGGCACCAGCTCGTCCAGTGCGATCGCGACCATGAAGCCCGCGACCAGGGCGAGGAAGACCGCGAGCACCTCCTCGGTGAGGAACGGACCGAGCAGGAGCGCCGCCACCAGCGCGCCCGCCGGCTCGGAGAGGCCGGAGACCAGCGTCCAGCCGAACGCCTTCTTCCGGCTGCCCGTCGCCGCGTAGACCGGCGCCGCCACCGCCAGCCCCTCCGGGATGTTGTGGATCGCGATCGCCACGGCGATCGCCACGCCGAGCTCCGGGCTCTTCATCGCGCCCGCGAACGTCGCCAGCCCCTCGGGGAAGTTGTGGATCCCGATCCCCAGCGCGACGAGGAGGCCGGTGCGCATCAGCTTTCCCTGCTCCTCGGTGTGGTCGTGCTGGCCGATCCAGGCGTGGGGCACGAGGAAGTCGATGAGGAAGACCGCGCCCATCCCCACGAAGAAGGCGAGGTGGGCGGGCATGAAGTCGATCGTGTCCACGGCGTGGGGGAGCAGTTCGACGAACGAGACGTGGACCATCACCCCGGCGGAGAACCCGAGTGTGAACCCCATGAAACGCGGGCCGGGCTTCTTCACCGCGAGAGCGATGAGGCCGCCGATCGCCGTGGAGAGCCCCGCTCCGAGCGTCAGGAGCAGGGCGTAACCGACGTTGCCGTCCACGTCACTCCCTGTCGATCAGGTTGTCGATCAGGTTGTCGATCAGGTCGCGGTTGTAGATCCGGTAGTGCTTGTACGGCTCGATGCCGAAGGCGCTCTGGATCGTGCCGAGGCTCTTCAGGTTCGTCTCCGCGACCCAGGAGATCTCCCCGCCGGCGAGGCCGATCCGACGGCCGTTCTGGATGGCCAGGTCGATGAGGACGGCCGTGATGCCCGAATTCCGCCAGGCCTCCTTCGTCGCGGCGCCGAAGAAGCGCGTCCACTCCACCTTCCGCCGGTTCCGGATGAGATGCCACCAGCCGAAGGGGAGCAGTCGGCCGCGACACCGGGCGAAGCGGGCGTTGAGGTCCGGGATCGCGATGAGGCAGCCGATGATCTCGCCCGCGAGCTCGGCGAGGATGATCAGGTCCGGGTGGACGAACGGCTTCATGTCCTTCGCGAGGACCGCGAACTCCTCGTCGGTGACCGGGACGTAGCCCCAGTTGTCCCCACGCGCTTCGTTGAAGAGGGCGGAAAGCCCCGCCGTGTCCTCGTCGTACCGGCTCATGTCGAGAGAGCGGTAGACGATGTCCGGACGGCGCCGGCGGACGGCCTTCGCGAGGCGGCTGAGCTTCGCGATGGGCGGATGGTCGGGGGAGAAGTCCTCCGGGCGGACCAGGAGGGCGAGCAGGTCCAGGAGCTTCTCGTGGCCGGCGGCCTCCACGAGCTTCGGGTAGCTGGGAGGGTTGTAGGGCATCAACGCCATCGGCGGCCGGTCCCAGGCGTCGAGGAGCATCCCGCAGGGCCCGTTGATCGACGGGTTGAACGGCCCCCGCATCGATTCGAGGCCCCGCTCGCGGAGCCACCCGGCCGCCCGGTCGAGGAGGGCCGCGGCGACCTCGGGGTCGTCCTCCGTCTCGAACCAGCCCCAGAAACCGGCGCGGTCGTTCTGCTGCCGGTTGTGGGCCCGATTCTCGACGGCCGCGATCCGGCCGACGACCCGGCCGTCGCGCCGGGCGAGGAAGTACTCCGCGTCGGCCTCGCGGAAGAAGGGGTGCTTCTCCCGGTCGAGTTCGGCGCGGAACGCGATCTCGAGGGGGGCGATCCAGTTCGGATTTCCCGCATAGAGCCGGTAGGGGAGTCGGATGAACCGGGTCAGATCCCGCTTGCCCGCGACGGGCCGGACGTCGACGCTCATTGCCAGGTACTCATTCCCGGACACCTGTTCCTGGCTGACTGATCCTGGCTGACTATTCCTGGCTACCTGTTCCTGGCTACCTGTTCCTGGCTGACTATTCCTGGCTACCTATTCCTGGTTCCGCGCCGCGCGGTGGATCTGGATGCCGTTGCCGCCGTCGCCCGGCCCCGCGATCCCGACGCCGGTCTCGACCACGGCCTTCTCCAGCGACTCGACCAGGTACTGCACGTTCTCCTCGGTGTGCATCGCCGTCGGGACGACGCGGAGGATCGTGGTGCCCTTGGAGACGGCCGGGTAGACGACCGCCGAGACGTAGATCCCGTACTCGCTCCGGAGCCGGTCCGCCACGTGGAGGGCGTCGTTCCCGGCGAACCGGATCGGGGTGATCGGGGTGCGCGTCTCGCCGATGTCGAAGCCGCGGTCCGCCAGCATCTGCTGGAGCAGGTTCGCGTTCCGCCACGCGCGTTCGCGCCGGTCCGTCGCCTTCGCCACGATCTCCAGCGACTTCAGGGTCGCGGTGGCGACGCAGGCGGCGGTCGCCTTCGTGAAGAGCAGCGTCGGGGCGGTGTTGCGGACGTAGAAGATGACGTCCTGGTCCGCGGCGATGAAGCCGCCGGACGTGCCGAACGCCTTGCTGAAGGTCCCGGCGTGGATGTCGATGCGCTCCTCGACGCCGAAGATCTCCGCCGAGCCGCGCCCGTTCTCTCCGCAGACGCCGTTGCCGTGGGCGTCGTCGACGAAGAGGCGCGCGCCGTACTTCTCCTTCAGGTCGCAGATCTCCGGCAGGGGAGCGATGTCCCCGTTCATGCTGTAGACGCCGTCGATCACGATCATCCGGGCCTTGCCCGGGTCGGAGCGCATGAGAACGCGCTCGAGGCTGTCGGGGTCGTTGTGCCGGAAGTACCGGATCGTGGCGCCGGAGATCCGTCCGCCGCACACCAGGCTGGCGTGGGCGTACTGGTCCAGGATCAGGATGTCGCCGGGCTTCGCGAGGCTGCCGATGGCGCCCATCATGGCTCCGGCGCCCATTGTGAAGGTCAGCGCGGCCTGCGTCCCCTTGAACTCCGCGACCTTGCGCTCGAGTTCGAGGTGCAGCTCGCAGGTCCCGGTCAGCGGCCGGGCGCCCATCGGGGCCCCGACGCCGAACTCCGATGCGGTCTCGCCGGCGATCCGGACGACCTCGGGGTGTGTGCTCATCCCCAGGTAGTCGTTGCTGGAGAACTGCAGGACCCGGCGCCCCTTGTACTCCACCCAGGGCCCCGCGTTCCGGATCGGCATGACGTCGAAGAGGACCCGCTCGGCGACGGGACGATCCTCGGTCCCGGCGATCCAGTGGTCCTGCCGGAAGCGAAAACACTTGTCGAAGATGTCGGGCACGCTGATTCCCTCCAGGACGACCGGGCACATCCCGCGGACGCGGGCAGGACGTGGGCAGGGTTTTTCCCTTCCTCGACCCTGACTGCCGTGCCGACCGGCATTGCGGCAGCGATTTGCCCACGCGCTTTATACTGTTTCCGCGACTCCCTTGCAGCATCCTATTGGGGCTGGAGATGGGCTCCAATCTCAGGCTGGGGGCACGATGAAGCTGATTCCCTGGATCATTCGAGGCGTGGTGAACCGCCGCTGGCGGCAGGTGGAACGTGCGCGGGCGAACCCCGCCGCGACCCAGCGGGAGGAACTCCTCCGCATGGTCCGCCGCGCGGCCGGGACGGAGTGGGGGCGGAGCCACGGCTACGGGGGGATCCGGGAGGTCGCCGACTACCAGGCGGCGGTGCCGATCCAGACCTACGAGGACCTGGCCCCGCACTGGCACCGGTCCTTCGACGGGGACCGCGACGTAACCTGGCCCGGACTCATCCCTTACTTCTCGTTGACCTCCGGAACCACCCTCGGCGCCAGCAAGGCGATGCCGGTCACGAAGGAGGCGATCCTCGGGAATCGGCGGTCCGGGCTGACGCTGATGGCGAACCTGGCCCGTCTCGATCCGCACGCGGACTTCCTCGACGGCCAGATCCTCTATTTCGGGGGCTGCACGAACCTGGCGAAAAAGGGCGCATGCTGGCAGGGCGACGCCTCGGGCATCAACGCGAAGGAGATGCCCCGGATGGCCCAGAAGTACCGCCTCCCGGACTTCGACATCGCGGGGATGACGGACTGGGAGCAGAAGGTCCCGGCGATCTGCGAGCGACACTGGCAGAACCGCGTGAAATCCGTCGTCGGCCTGCCGTCCTGGACGCTCGTCTTCTTCCACGAGCTGGTGAAGCACGTCGGCTCGGTGACCGGAAAGACCATCTCCACCGTCGCCGAGGTCTGGCCGGATCTCGGGGCCTTCGTCCATTTCGGGATGGACTTCGCGCCCTACCGGACGCAGTTCGAAGAGATCGTCGGGAAGGACATCCTCTACGTCGACACGTATTCCAGCTCCGAGGGCGGCCTGAACGCGATCCAGGACCAGCGGGACGACCCGGCGATGGCCCTGGAACTCGACTGCGGCGTCTTCTTCGAGTTCATCCCGCTCGAGGAACGCGAGGACGCGGACCCGACGCGGCTCTCGCTGGACCAGGTCGAGTTGGACGTCCCCTACTCGGTGCTCCTGACGACGGTCTCCGGGATCTGGGCCTACGAGGTGGGCGACGCGGTGCGGTTCACCTCCCTGAACCCGCCCCGGGTCGTCTTCGCCTCGCGGACGGACCACCAGCTGAACGTCTTCGGCGAGCACGTGATCGAGGAGCACCTGGAGCGGGCGATGGCGGCGGCCTGCGCCGCCTCCGGCGCCGAGATCGGCAACTACTGCGTGGCGTCGATCCTGCCCACCGGCGGCGAGCCCCGCGGCCGGCACGAGTGGCTGGTGGAGTTCAAGCGGGAGCCGGGGGATCCGGACGTGTTCCGGGAGAGCCTCGACACCGAGCTGGCGAAGGCGAGCGAGGATTACCGGGCCCACCGGGCGAAGGACTACCAGTTGCTCCCGCCGAAGATCACGAAGCTCCGCGAGGGGACGTTCTACACCTGGTTGAAGGAGACGGGCAAGGTGGGCGGCCAGCGGAAGGTGCCGCGCGTGGTCCGGACGCCGGAGATGGAGGCAAGGATCCGGGAACTGGGATGAGTACCGAGACAGGTTCTTTCATCCCAAACTCCCACAATCGACAGGTGGTTTTTCCGGTTTGGGATGAAGTAACCTGTCTCCGTATCAGGAGGCACGCTTGCTGAAAGGGCTCGCCCCCAGACTGATCCTCTCCGTCACCGCCATCGTCATCCTCGTCGAGGTGGTGTTCGGGATCATCAACGCCCGCATCCAGGAGGATCAGCTCCTCGAGGCGAAGGTGCTCGCCACCGAAGACAACTCCGGCATCATCACCCGGGCGATCTGGGAGGACATGCTGGAGGATCGGCGGGAGCACGCCTACTCCATGATGCGCACCATCGGCGAGCAGAAGGGCGTCGAGTCCGTCCGGATCTTCAACAAGCAGGGCCGGATCATGTTCTCCACGCAGGGGGACGCGGGGAAGCTCGTCGACCTGACCGCCGAGGCCTGCGACATGTGCCACGCGGCCGGGGAGCCGCTCGTCCGCGTGGACGTCCCGTCGCGGGTCCGGGAGTATCGCGAAGGGGGCCGGCACCTTCTCGGGATGATCACGCCGATCTACAACGAGCCGGCCTGCTCGAACGCCGCCTGCCACGCCCACCCCGAGTCGCGGACCGTCCTCGGTGTCCTGGACGTCACCGTGCCACTCGACCGCGTGGCGGAAGAGGTCGCGGGCATCCGGACCCGGTCGCTGCTCGTCGGCGGCGTCTCGGTCTTCCTCGTCGCGGTCTTTCTGATGTTCTTCACCCGGCGGGTCGTCGTGCGACCGGTCCGGAAGCTGATCGACGCCACCCGGAACGTGGCGGAGCGGAGGCTGGACCAGCCGCTGGAGATCGAGTCGCGCGACGAGCTCGGCGAACTCTCGTCGTCCTTCGAGACGATGCGGGAGCGTCTGCTGGACGCCCAGCGCGAGATCGACGACTTCACGGCCCACCTCGAGGACATGGTCGAGGAGCGGACGGAGCAGCTCGAGGTGACCCAGCGGAGGCTCGTGCAGTCCGACCGGCTGGCCTCCCTCGGGCGCCTGGCGGCCAGCGTCGCCCACGAGATCAACAACCCGATCGGGAGCGTGCTGAACTTCAGCGCTCTCATGCAGCGGCTGATGACGGCGGAGGGCGTGCCGGCCGAGCGCCGGGACGACTTCCGGCGCTACCTGGCCCAGATCGTGTCCGAGACCTCCCGCGCCGGCCGGATCGTCACCGACCTGCTGTCGTTCTCCCGCCGGTCGCACGCCGAGAGCGTCCCGGCGGACCTGAACGAGGTCGTGCGGGGCACGCTCTCCCTCATCGAGCACAAGCTGACGGGCGCCGGTCTCACGGTCACGCTCGACCTCGACCCCGAGCTGCCCGTCGTGCCGTGCGATCCGCAGCGGATGCGCCAGGTCGTGACGAACCTGGTTCTGAATGCCGGCGATGCACTGCGTGGGAACGGATCCGTCCGCGTGCGTACGAAACGGATTCCGGACGTGGAGGCGGTCACCCTCGTGGTGGAGGATGACGGCACGGGGATCGATCCCCAGGACCTCCCCAAGATCTTCGACCCCTTCTTCACCACGAAGGAGGAGGGGAAGGGCGTCGGCCTGGGTCTCGCCGTCGTCTACGGCATCGTGGAGACGCACGGGGGGACGATCGAAGTGAAGAGCGAGCCGGGGGAAGGTACGACGTTCACGGTGACGCTGTCGACCGCGCCGATCGACGCGGGAGGAGACGAGACGAATGAGTGAGCCGGTACGGATCCTCGTGGTGGACGACGAGCCGTCGATGCGCGAGTCGCTCGGCGCCTGGCTCGCCGAGGACGGCTACGCCGTGGTGACGGCGGAGTCGGGCGCGGAGGCGGTGGATCAGGCCGGCGGGACGGAGTTCGCGGTCTGCTTCATCGACCTGAAGATGCCCGGCATGAACGGCATCGACACGATGCGCGAGATCCGCAGGATCCGTCCCGGGACCGCGGTCGTCATCATCACCGCCTACGCGACGGTGGACAACGCGGTGGCGGCGATGAAGCAGGGGGCCGAGGACTACCTCGTCAAGCCGTTCAACCCCGAGGAAGCCTCGCTGCTGACGCGCCGCATCCTCGAGAACCGCGAGGTCCGGCGGGAGAACCGCTTCCTGAAGCGGCAGCTGTCGCGCCGGTACGAACTCTCCGACATCCTCTCGAAGAGCCCGGCCATGCTCCGGGTCTTCGACCTGGTCAAGCGGATCGCCAGCCTGCCGTCCACCGTGCTCATCCTCGGAGAGAGCGGGACGGGGAAGGAGCTCGTGGCGGGGGCCATCCACCAGACGGGGAACCGCCGGGACCGGCCGTTCGTCCACGTCTCCTGCGCCGCCCTCGCGGAGACGCTCCTCGAGTCGGAGCTGTTCGGCCACGAGAAGGGGGCGTTCACCGGCGCCACGTCGAGAAAGATCGGCAAGTTCGAGCAGGCCGACGGCGGAACGCTCTTCCTCGACGAGATCGGGGACATCCCGCCGAAGCTGCAGCTCGACCTCCTCCGGGTGCTCCAGGAGCGGAGCTTCTTCCGCGTGGGCGGGGCGAAGGAGATCGGCGTCGACGTGAGGATCATCGCGGCGACGAACCGCGACCTCGAGGAGGAGGTCCGGCAGGGCGGCTTCCGCGAGGATCTCTACTACCGCCTGAACGTCGTCTCGGTCAGCCTGCCGCCCCTGCGCGAGCGGAAGGAGGACATCCCGCTCCTCGCCCGCCACTTCGTCCGGCGCCACGCGGGGCGGATGGGGATGAAGGCCACCGACATCTCGGAGCGCGCCCTCGGCCTGCTGATCGACCGGGACTGGCCCGGCAACGTCCGCGAGCTGGAGAACGCGATCGAGCGGGCGATGGCGACGTGCATCCACGACCGCCTCGACAAGGAGTGCTTCGACTTCCTCGCGGGCCCCGCGGAGCCGGACCGGGGCGGTCTCCCCACCGACCTGTCCCTGGCGGAGGTGGAGCGCCAGATGATCCCCGGGGTGCTCGACCGGACGGGCGGCAACGTGGCGGAGGCGGCGCGGGTCCTGGGAATCGACCGGTCCACGCTCTACGAGAAGATGAAGAAGTACGGAATCGAGAGACCGCCGAGGGCGGGGGGCGGAAGGTGAACTGTCTCCAGGTCTACGCCCGGAGCACCGGGATCCGGCCGACTCCCGGCAGGTCGACGTACGTGACGGGGCGGCGGTTCCGGTTGCCGACGAACTGGCACACGACGGCGCCCGCGACGAGGGCCGCGGGGACCAGGACGAGGAGGGCCAGGGCGACATTCGTGGCGACGAGCAGGGAAGCTGCGGACATGTTCGTTCTCCGAACCGGAACTCTCGATATCCGTAGATGGCAAACGCCGTGCGCAGCACATGGGGAATCCTGTAACGCCGGTATGAACAAGAGCTTCTGTCTTTCCCCCGTTCGGTCTCAACGGTGCGACCCCGGGGATTCCGTCGGGAATCCCGACAGCCCGGTCCCGGAATCCGGCATCCTGCCGTGCGAACCATGAGAGAGACCAGGGCATGAGCGAGACCGGGAGGAAGGTCGGCATCTTCCACAGCCTGGGCTTCCGGCTGGGGCTCTTCGTCGGCGTCGCGCTGGCGGTGGGGCTGACGGTTCACTTCGTCGTCTCCATGGCCCACCACGAGGAGGCCCTCCTCTCGTTGAAGAAGGAAGAGGCCTCGGTCCTGGCCGGCGCGATCCAGGTCAGCCTGAACGATGCCATGATGGAAGGCGAGTCGGGCCGGAAGGACCTGCAGGAGTCGATCGAGAAGATCGGGAAGAGACCGATGATCGACCGGGTCCGCATCCTCAACTCCGAGGGGGTGGTCCAGTACTCGACGGATGCCGCGGAGATCGGTCGACGAGTGGAGCAGAGCGCGCCGGACTGCCGGCAGTGCCACGCCGGCGAGGTGAAGCCCGTTTCGGGGGAGATCGACCTCGCGAGCTGCGCCTACGAGCCGAGCGCGCCGGGAGAGTCCGGCCGCGTGCTCGGCGTGATCCACCCGATCTACAACGACATGGACCCCGCGTCCTGCATGGTGTGCCACGACGACCGGAAGCTCCTCGGCAAGCTGGACGTCGTCGTCTCACTCGGCAACCTCGACGCGGACATTCGCCACCACCGCGGGGCCCTCGTGCTCTTCGGCCTCCTGGGCGTGGGCGGCATCATCGCGATCGTGACGGCCGCCATCCACCTGCTCGTCCACCGCCCGGTCGCGCGGCTCCTGGACGGCACGCGGAAGATCGGGAGCCTCGACCTCTCCCACCGGCTCCCCGCGGACCGGCGGGACGAACTCGGGAACCTCGCGCAGGCTTTCAATGACATGACCGGGCGCCTCCAGCAGGCGCAGGAGAAGATCCGGAACTTCACCGCCTCGCTCGAGGAGAAGGTCGAGGAGAAGACGAAGGAACTGCAGGCCGCCCAGCTCTCCATGCTCCGGGCCGAGAAGATGGCGGCGATCGGCCGGATGGCCGCCGGCGTCGCGCACGAGATCAACAACCCGCTGACGGGCGTGATCACGTTCGCCACGCTCCTGAAGCGCCGCACGGAGGATCCCGGGTCATCGGAGGACCTCGACACGATCATCGAGGAGGCCCACCGCTGCTCGAACATCGCGCGGGGGCTCCTGGACTTCTCCCGCGGGGGCGTCCTCTCGACCCGCGAGGTGCGGATGAACCGGCTCCTCGACCGCACGCTCGGCCTGGTGGAGAAGCAGGCGGCGTTCCACAACATCGAGATCGTCCGCGAGTACGACCCGGACCTCCCCGCCGTCACGCTGGACGAGGACCGGATCGGCCAGGTGATCCTGAACCTCGTCATGAACGCGGCGGAGGCGATGGGGGACGGCGGACGGCTGACGATCCGGACGTTGTCCATTGGGGACGACGGGCGGGATGACGGGGACTCGATCGGGATCCACGTCGAGGACACGGGGCCGGGCATTCCCGACTCCGTGGCCGCGCGGGTCTTCGAGCCCTTCTTCACCACCAAGGAGCCCGGCCGGGGCACCGGCCTGGGCCTCTCCGTCAGCTACGGCATCGTGGCCGACCACGGCGGCCGCATCCGCGTCGAGGGTCGACCCGGAGAGGGCGCCCGCTTCGTCGTGACGCTCCCGGTGGACGGGGGGAACGAATGAGAATCCTCGTCGTCGACGACGAGAAGACCGTCCGCCGGTCCTGCGAGCGGATCCTCGCCATCGAGGGGCACGACGTCCTGAGCGTCCCCCGGGGCGAGGAGGGCCTGGAGCGCCTCGTCCGGGAAGGCTTCGACGTGGTCCTCCTCGACCTCATGATGCCCGGCATGGGCGGCCTGGAGACCCTCCGGCTGCTGCGGACGATGGACGGGGCCATTCCCGTCGTCGTGATGACCGGCTACGCGAAGGCGGAGGTGGAGGAGGAGTGCCGGCGCCTCGGCGCGACGGTCTGGCTGCCGAAGCCGTTCGGGCCGGACGAACTCCTGGGCGCCATCGCCCGTGGTCTCGAGAGCTCGGACCCTGAAAGCTTGGACCCTGAAGGAAGGACGGACGCATGACACCGGCCAGGATCCTGGTGGTGGACGACGAACGCGTGGTGCGGGACTCCCTCAACCGCTGGTTTACGGACGATGGCTACGAGGTGGAGACGGCGGAGTACGCCCGCTCGGCCCTGGCGCGCATGGCCGAGGTGGAGTTCGACCTCGTCATCACCGACATCAAGATGCCGGGGATGGACGGCCTGGAGCTCCTCGAGAAAATCAAGGAGGCTTCTCCGGACACGATCGTCCTGATCATGACCGCCTTCGCCACCGTCGACTACGCCGTCCGGGCCCTGAAGTCCGGCGCGTACGACTTCGTGAAGAAGCCGTTCGATCCGGACGAACTCGCCCGGCTCGTCGAGAAGGCGCTGGAGCACCGCGGGCTCGTCGCCGAGAACCTGAAGCTCAAGCAGTCCATCCGGGAGATCTCCCGCTTCGACGACATCGTCGGCGACAGCCCTCCCGTGCACGAGATGCTCGAGCTGATCGACAACGTCGCGCCGACGGACTCCACGGTGCTGGTCCTCGGGGAATCGGGCACCGGCAAGGAGCTGGTGGCGCGGGCGATCCACGCCGCGAGCCCCCGCCGCTACATGCCGATCGTACCGGTCTCCTGCGGCGCCCTGCCGGACACGCTGATGGAGTCGGAGCTGTTCGGGCACGAGAAGGGGGCCTTCACGGGCGCCCAGTACCGCCGGAAGGGCAAGCTCGAGCTCGCCGACGGGGGCACGCTCTTCCTCGACGAGATCGCGGAGATCAGCAAGAAGACCCAGGTGGACCTCCTGCGCGTCCTGGAGGAGCATTCCTTCACCCGCCTCGGCGGGCAGACCCCGGTCGAGTCGGACTTCCGCGTGATCGCGGCGACGCACCGCGACCTGTCCGAGATGGTCGCCGCGGGGACGTTCCGCCAGGACCTCTTCTACCGCCTGAACGTCGTCACGATCCCCGTGCCGCCGCTCCGGGAGCGCCGGGAGGACATCCCGCTCCTCGCGGAGCACTTCGTCGAGAAGCTCTCGCGCCAGATGAGCCGCATGTTCACCGGCGTGGATCCGGAAGGGATGGAGCTCCTCACCGCCCACGAGTGGCCGGGGAACGTCCGGGAGCTCGAGAACGCGATCGAGCGGGCGATGGTCGTCGGCCGGCCGCCCCTGATCAGCGCGCGCAACCTGCCGCTCGGGAGGGGGAGGGCGGCGCCGCCGGCGGTTCCCGAGTTCAACGAGACGTCCCTGGCCGCCGTCGAGAAGGTCCACATCCAGCGGACCCTCGAGAAGAACGAGGGCAACGTGACGCGATCGGCCCGCGAACTCGGGATCGACCGGGTGACGCTCTACAACAAGATCAAGAAGTACGGGCTCCGGAGGTCGTGACGGGATGGGAGGACGCCTCCTCCTCGTGCCCGTGGGAGAGACGGACGCCGCCTTCCTCGATGCGCTGGGCGAGCGGGTCCTGACGGAGATTCCCCTCCGCGGAAGCAAGATCGCGGCGGCGATCGACCCGGCGCCGTTCTTCGACGCCGCCCGCAAGCAGGTCCACTCGACGCCGGTTCTCGAGCGCCTGGCGGAGCATGGCTCGCCGGACGAAAAAGATCGCGTGCTCGGCGTGGCGGACCTCGATCTCTTCGTGCCGATCCTCACCTTCGTGTTCGGGGAGGCGGAGCTCGCCGGCCGCGCCGCCGTGTTCTCCACGGCCCGCCTGGACCCCGTGTTCTACGGCCTCCCGCCGGATCCCGGGCTCCGGTTCGAGCGTTCGGTCAAGGAGGCCCGCCACGAGCTTGGCCACACGTTCGGCCTGATCCACTGCCGCCACCCGGACTGCGTGATGCGCGCGTCGACGGACGCGGGCGACGTGGACGTGAAGGGGGCGGGGTACTGCGGCGCATGTGAAAAGAAACTGGGGCCCGATCCCTTGGGATCAGGCCCCGTTTGACAGCCCGGTTCTGCGAGGGTTCCGGGCGGCTCAGTGTTCCGAGTGTTCGCCGAAGATCGGCAGGTGCTTCGCGGCCAGGCCGAACGTCACGAAGCCGATGACGACGAGCATCACCGTGATCGACA
>JBDLIY010000028.1:0-16823 GCA_039714635.1 Planctomycetota bacterium | reverse complement strand
GTACACCGCCCGATCAACTCGGCGTGCGTCCCGCGGTCGACCACGCGGCCGTGGTCGAGCACCAGGATCTCGTCCGCCCGGCGCGCCGTCGAGATCCGATGCGTCACCAGGACCGCCGTCACGTCCTTCCGGCGTTCCCCGATGGCGTCCCAGAGGCGCTCCTCGTTCTCCGCGTCGAGCGCCGCCGTCACGTCGTCCATGATCAGCACGTCCGGGTCGCCGATCACCGCCCGGGCGATCGCCAGCCGCTGCCGCTGGCCGCCGGAGACCCGGACGCCGCGCGGGCCGAGCATCTCGTCGAGGCCTCCCGGGAACTCCGCCACCTCGGCCTCGACCTGGGCGATGCGCAGGGCGCCTTCGACGATGTCGTCGCCGTGGCCGCGGCCGAACGAGACGTTCTCCCGGACCGTGTCCGAGAAGAGCAGCGCCTCCTGGGGGATGGTGCCGACCCGGCGGCGGTAGTCCGCGAGATCGACCTCGGCGAGATCGCGGCCGTTGACGAGGACGCGGCCCGCGCTGGGCCGGAACTCGCCGGAGAGCAGGCGGGCGATCGTGGTCTTTCCGGAGCCGACGGGGCCGACGACCGCGAGTTTCCGGCCGCGGGGCAGGGACAGGTCGACGGCGTCCACGGCGGCCCGGCTGCCGTCGTAGCGGAAGGTCACACCCTCGAAGACGATGCTCTCGATGGCGTCCACCGGCTCGCCGCCCCGCTCGTCGCTCTCCTCCTCCTCCCGCTCGAAGTCGTTCATCTCCTCGAGGCGGTCGATGCAGACGAAGGCCTGCCGCCCGGCGACGAACAGCTGGGGGATGTCGAGCATCGGGCGCCAGAGCTGGTCGACGAAGACGTAGATGGCGACGAGTTCGCCCTCCGACACGCTGCCCTCGATGATCCAGTAGCCGCCGAAGCCGATCGTCAGGATCCGCCCGACGTGGGTGAGGGCGGTGAAGATCTGGTCCAGGAGCGCGCGGAGCCGCGCCACTCCCATCTCGACCTCGACCCGGCGCGCCAGCACGCTCTCGACGTGGCCGCTCATGCGGGCCTCGGCGTTGTACGCCTTGACGATCCGGATCCCGGAGTACGAGGACTCCAGGATGTCGTTCGTCTCGCTGATCATCCGCTGGCTCTCCTCGAACCGTCGCCGGAGAGCCGTCTGCGTCCAGTAGAAGGCCAGCATCATGAACGGGAGCGGGGCGGTGGCGATGAGCCCCAGCCGCCAGTCCACGATGACGATCATCGCGATCGTGCAGCCGATCAGCATCGAGGCGGATTCCACGGCCCGGAAGATCCCCGAGCACATGTACCAGCCGATCTTCATCCAGCCCTGGATGTCCTCGGTCAGCCGCGTGACGACGTCCCCGGTGCGGAAGCGCAGGAAGAACCCGTGTCCCTTGTCGAGGATCCGACGGAAGTAGTGCCGCCGGATCTCCATCTCGATCAGGCAGTTCATCCGCGCCCGGAGCATCGGGTAGAGGTTCCGGAGGGAGCGCCCCGCGCCCACGGCCAGGAGGATCCAGGCGAGGTGGTGGATCCATTGCTTCTCCCCGGCTCCGCCGTCCACCGGGTCGTCCGTGAGGGCCTCGACGACGGCGACCGCGGCGTCGATGACCTCCATGAAGATGAGCGGCATCGCGATCGTGACGCCGACCGAGAGGAAGGTCAGCAGGAGCAGGACCGGGAAGATCCCCTCGAAGCCGCGCCAGAAGCGCCGGATCCAGCGAATGCGCGGACTCATGCCGCACCTCCGCCGTTCTCCAGCGCCTGGAGGTCGTAGAGCTCCCGGTAGCGCCCGCCCGCGGCGTAGAGCGCGTCGTGGTCGCCCTCTTCCGCGATCCGGCCGTCCACCACGACGAGGATGCGGTCGGCGTTCCGAATGGTCGACAGCCGGTGGGCGACGATGACCGCGGTCCGCCCCTCGAGCAGCCGCGTAAGCGACTCCTGGATCCGCGCCTCCGTCTCCGGGTCCACCGACGACGTCGCCTCGTCGAGGACGAGGATCGACGGGTCGCGGGTCAGCGCGCGCGCGAAGGAGAGGATCTGGCGCTCGCCGAGGGAGAGATTGCCGCCGCGCTCCTTCAACTCGCCGTCGTACGCCCCCGGCAGGTGCTCGACGAACCGGTCCGCGGTGACCGCCTCGGCCGCTGCGACGACGCGCTCCCGCGGGACCGAGTCGTCGAGGACGCGGAGGTTCTCGTCCACCGTGCCCGGGAACAGGTAGATCTCCTGGAGGACGAGGCCGAGATGGTCCCGCCACGCGGCCCGCGTGAACCGCCGCAGGTCCTCGCCGTCCGTCGTGATGCGCCCGCGCGTCGGATTCATGAACCGGCAGAGCAGGCCGACGAGCGTCGTCTTCCCGCCGCCGGACGGTCCGACGAGCGCGATCTGCTCGCCCTTTTCGACGGTGAACGTGACGTCGTGGAGCACGTCCGTCTCGCCGTCGTAGGAGAAGCAGACGTCCTCGAAGCGGAGCTCCCGCGCGAACGGGGCCGTCTCCCGCGCGCCGGGCTCGTCGCAGACGTCCACGGGTGTGTCGAGGAGTTCGAAGACGCGGTCGGCCGACGCCAGCGCCCGCTGGACCTGGTTCAGCTGCTCCCCGAGCCCGAGAATCGGCTCGAACACCTTGCGCGTGAGCAGGATGAAGACGGCGAGACTGCCGACCGGGAGCGTCTCTCCCAGCATCGGCACGGCCAGGAAGATGATCGCCACGATCGCCACGATCTCGAAGTACATGAAGACGCCCCAGAACCCGTAGTCGAGGGTCCATGCCTTCATGTCCACGCGGAACTTCGCCCGGTTCCTCCCGTCGAGGATGCCGAGCGCCCGCTCCTTCTGCGCGTAGTGCTGCACGACCGGGACGCCCTGGACGTACTCCGCGACCATCCCCGTCAGCTCCGCGGTGGCGATCCGGCCTTCCCGGTAGATCCGGCGGACGGTGACGAAGAACCACGCGGCGGCGGCGGCGAGGACCGGGACCAGGGGCAGGAAGACCCAGCCCACGTCGAAGTGCAGCCAGAGCAGGAAGCCGAGCGAGCCCACGAAGAGCGCCAGGCTGCGGATCAGCTGGACTCCGATGTTGCTGAAGAGCTCCTTGATCTGCTCCGCGTCGCTCTCCGTCCGCGAGATGAGTTTCCCCACGGGATTCGCGTCGTGGAAGAGCGTCCCGAGGGCCATGACGTGGCGGAAGATGGTCTCCTTGAGGGCCGTCACGATGCCGAGGCCCAGTCGCATCAGCATGATCTGCTGGACGTAGGCGACGCCGGCCCCGAGGAAGAAGACCAGTGCGTTGCCGGTGGCGGCCAAGACCACCCAGTCGACCCGGCCCGCGGCGATCGCCTCGTCGATGACCCACTTGAGGATCCCGTAGGGAATCAGCTCGCACGCCGTGGTTACGGTGACGGTGACGAGGGACAGCAGCGCCGTCCGCCGGTGGGGGCGGAGGAACGGCAGCAACCGACGGAGCGTCTTCCGGCCTTCCCGGAGGGAGGCATGGTCCGTCGTCGGGCTGTCGTCGGAATGGGACACGGAACCCCCGGGGCGGGAAGCGAACCGGAGATCATACCGCGTCCGTCAAACGGCGGTTCATCGAGTTCGCGGAACGGACGAGATCGCCGGGAAGCCCGGTCAGCGGTCGGACCGGAAGCGCTCCACCAGGTCGCGGATCTTCCTCTCGTGCTCGTACTCCGTGACCGGCACGTCGTTGGCGGCCTGCCACCGGAGGAACGCGAGGAGGTCGCCGCTCCCGTCAAGGAGCGACCGGATCGTGGGGTTCAGCGGGTACTGGTAGCCGTGCTTCTCGATCTTCTCGCACGCGGCGAGTACCTCGTGGTCCGAGGCGAGGTCGGTGGCACCGGCGGCGATGAGAGCGTGAACCGGCCACTGTGTGCGCTGGGCGTTCGCGCGCAGGAAGGCGTCGGCCACGTCGAACACGCTGATCCCCTTCCCGACGGCCGCCGGCGCGTCGGCCGGGGGGGCGGGCTCGACCGGCTCGACCGGCTCGACCTGGACGGCCGGCTCGGCCTGATCGGCACCGGGACGTCGGAACAGCGCTTTCAACCACCCGAACACACCGGAAGGCTATCAGGTGACGCCGCTCGGGGACAAGGGCGTCCGAAACCGGAGTGCAGGAGGAGGTCGGGTGGGGCGGTCCGAACGAGGCAGTTCTTGCGCCGCGACCGCGCACCCCTTTCTCTGGACGTCGTGAGAGAGATCGACTTCGAACTCGGCCCGATCCGGCCGCCCTCCGAGGCGCGAAGCCTCCTCGTGCGCGTTTCGCGCAACTGCCCCTGGAACCGCTGCGCGTTCTGCTCGGTCTACAAGGAGTCCGAAGGCTACAGCCGGCGCACCGTGGACGAGATCCTCGCGGACCTCGACGCCATGAAGCGCGTCCACGGCAACGGGCCTCGCACCGCCTTCCTCCAGGACGCCGATCCGCTGCTGATGAAGCCGGACGACATGGTGGCGGTGCTGGAGGGGTTGCTCGAGCGGTTCCCCGACGTCGAGCGAGTGACGACCTACGCGCGCAGCAAGACGCTCGCGCGCCGCTCGATGGAGGATCTGCGCCGCATTCGCGAGGCCGGCCTCGACCGGGTGCACGTCGGCCTGGAGTCCGGGTGCGACGCCGTGCTCGATCTGGTGTCCAAGGGCGCCACCCGGGAGGAGCAGATCACCGCCGGTCTCCGGGCGAGGGAGGCGGGATTCGAGCTGTCGGAGTACGTCATGCCCGGCCTCGGTGGTCGCGATCTCTCGGCCGAGCACGCGGACGATACGGCCTCGGCCATCGCGGCCATCTCGCCCGACTACGTCCGGCTGCGCACGACGGCCGTCATCCCCGGCACGCCGCTGGCGGACCTGGAGACGCAAGGCCGCTGGTCGGCTCCGGGGGAGATCGAGACCGTCGTCGAGATCCGCCGCTTCCTCGCCGGGCTCGCGGGAGTCGAGACGCGGCTCGAGAGCGACCACGCCCTGAACCTCCTCATGGACTTGCGGGGCGATCTCCCCGCGGATCACGGGAGTCTGCTGGCCCTCTGCGACGGGGTCATCGACCTGTCCGCGGAGGACCGCATCCTGTTCGTCCTGGGCCGCCGGGCCGGCCGGTTGCGACGCGCGGCCGACCTCGACGACCCGGGGACACGCGAGTGGCTCGAGAGGGCGCGCGATACGCTTCTCGGCGATGGAACCGACCCCGAGGCGCTGTTCCTGGAACTGCGGCGGCGGTGGGTCTGACGGGAATGGACTCGTGGCTCGGCTTCCAGGCCGGCCAGACCCTGAACGCCGTGACGGGCCAGACCTTCTTCGACGAGAAGGGCTCCCCCGCGAAGGCCCGCCGTGAATACGAAGCCTGGTTCGCGAAGGTGCGCTCCCGCCTCGAGTGGAGCGAGGATTTGCGCAGGTTCGAAGTCCGCTGAGGAATCGCCGGGGCCGGCCTGTTCCGCATCTGCACGAATACTGTGCTACACTGTTTGCGTGCAAAATTGCCCATAGGACGACATCTGACCCGGGTGGAGACGATGACCCGCAACGTGACCTTGAGAATGGACGAGAAACTGCTCACCGAGCTTCGGCATCGTGCCGTCGATGCGGATCTTTCACTGTCGGCGTGGATCACGCGGGTTCTCGAGAGCTACGTGCGTGACGACCTTCGCTTCCGGCAGGCGCGCGAGCGTGCCATGAAGCGGCTCGCGAAGGGCTTCCGGCTGGGTGGGAAGCCTCTCGCCAGGGAGGACGCGCATGTCCGGTGATGTCTTCGTGGACACCAATATCCTCGTCTACGCACACGATCGGGATGCCGGAGCGAAGCACCGGAAGGCCCGGGATCTCGTCGCGGAAGCCTGGCAGAGCACGCTGCCTCCCCTGCTCAGCATCCAGGTTCTGCAGGAGCTTCTGGTGAATCTCCGCCGCAAGGGAGTCGGGCCGAAGGCCGCACGGGCTACGACCGAGGACTACATGCAGTGGCGCGTCGTCGAGAACACTCTCACGGTGTTCGCTGCGGGACTCGGCGAGATGGACCGCTGGAAGACCTCGCTCCGGGATGCAATGATTCTGGCGGCGGCGCGTCAGGGGGGCGCGAGGACCATCTGGAGTGAGGATCTGAGTTCGGGACAGGACTACGGCGGGATCGAGGTCGTCAATCCCCTCGAGTGAAGGAGTCGTGCCGCGCCCCAGGCGCGCGGGCCGTCTACCTTCACCCGGGCTTCGGCTTCGGCCTGCCGCCCCAGCCGCGGGGCGTCTGGCGGTCCGGGAGGCGCCGCATCGTGTCGCGGATGTCCTCGATGATCGTCACGCTCGGCGCGTCGTTGATCGGGCTGTCGCCGGCCGGGCCGGAGATCGTGGCGCCGGGTCCCATCGGGGCCGGCTGGCAGTTCCCGGATCCGGGCGCGGACTCGCCCTCCGAACGGCCGACGAACAGCAGGGCGCCCATCAGGAGCAGAACGCCTCCGAGCATCATCAGGGGGCGCGTGCGGTCCTCTTGTCCGGGAGCAGGGAATCCTCCCATGATCAACCTCCGATTCGTCATCGGAACAGGACGCATTCGGCCTGAGGAAATCCCCCCGAATCTGGCCCCATTTTCGGCCCATCGGATTCGGCCGTGTGCTAGCTTGATCCGTCTGGAAACCGCCACCTCCCTCGATGAATCGAAGCCGCTGGTCGGGGGCGATTCCGGCCGTCGACTGAGGAGGTCCTGACTTGAGCGACGAACTGTTCGACGAGGGCGCCTACCGGCGCTTCGCCTCGGATCTCGAGGACGCCGTCAAGAGCCCGAGCGTCCAGAAGGTCAAGCTGGAGGATCTCCGGCGTCCGGCCTTCGCCTCCGCCCGGAAGACGAAGTTCGGCTCCCACGGCTGGCGGTCGTTCACCTCCAGCCGGATCGGCCCGAAGACCGTCTATCTCGGCAGCGAGAGCGTTCGCCTGCCCAGCCCGTCCGAGCTCCACAAGCAGATCATCGGGAACGCCCCCGCGCAGCTCGAGAAGGTGATTCATCTGCTGAAGACGCTGCCGTTCGTCCACCTGCGGCGGCAGATGGGGGACAACCCGGACTTCAACCCGAAGTGCAACCTCTACATGTCGGTGGCCTGCAAGAAGGGTTACCGCAACGGGCTCATGTGGGGGAATACGATGCGGACGCCGGACAAGAGGCCCGGTCCGGAGTTCCACCTGATCCATATCCCCGAGGAGCACAACGTCCGCCAGTCGGTCATGGCGATCCCGGAGCACAACATCAACGTCGTGCTCGGCTCCGACTACATGGGCGAGGACAAGAAGGGCTTCCTCCGCCAGGCGATGTGGTACGCGGACGAGCACGACATGCTCGGCCTGCACGCGGGGACGAAGATTGTCCGGGCCCGCGACACGAGGACCGGCAAGCTCAAGACCTACGGCGTCTTCCTCTTCGGCCTGTCGGCCACCGGGAAGTCGACCTGGTCCTGCCACCACCTGGGCCTCGACCCGAAGCAGGACGAGGAGACCCTCGTCTGCCAGGACGACATCGTCTTCCTGAAACGCGACGGCTCGGCCTACGGCAGCGAGAACGGCTTCTTCGTGAAGACGGACGTGGAGGAGCACCTCCAGGAGGCCATGTACAACGCCCTGACCGACAAGACGGCGCTCTACGAGAACGTCATGATCGATCACGAGGGCAACCCGGACTTCCTCGACGAGAGCCTCTGCGGGAACGGCCGCGCGGTGGTCCAGAAGTCGAAGCTGCGCCGGAAGATCGGCTGGAAGATGTCCCGGATGGACTCCCCGACGATCAACCTCCCTCCGCTCGACGAGCTGGACGGCCTGATGTTCGCCTTCATCACGCGGCGGAACACCATCATGCCGTTCTCCCTGGAGCTGACGCCGGAGCAGGCCGTGCTGGCGTACCTCTGGGGCGAGTCCTCCCACAGCTTCGCGTCCCAGCCGGCGAAGGCCGGCGAGAGTACGCGCGTCGTGGGGACGGACCCGTTCATCATCGGGTCGCGCGCCGCCAAGGTGAATCGCTTCCGCGACATCATCTACGACCTGGTCGCGCGCTACCCCGGGAAGGTGCGCTTCTTCCAGTACAACACCGGCGGCGTCGGCGAGATCATCGAGACGTCCATGGTCGACGGGAAGAAGAAGAAGAACATGATCCGGAAGGTCGCCCGCGTGCCGATCGACACGATGGCCGCGATCCAGCGGGGCGACGTCCGGATGACGAACACCTACGCCGAGGGCCGCCTGGGCACGAAGGAGGTCGTCTCCGTCGAGGGCTGCGACCTCTCGGCCTACGACCCCGCGAAGCTCTACACGAAAGACCAGGTCGACTTCTACCTGAAGGACCTGGTCGACGGCCGTCGCAAGTTCACCGCGGAGATCGCCGCCGAGGGCCTGGACGCGGACATCATCCAGTCGGCGGAGGAGTCGTATTCCATCAGTCGGTCGGACCGGACCCAGGTCTCGGTCCCCGCCGGCGAGAAGGTCGAGGAAGAGCGGCCGGCCAGGACGGAGCGTGCGCCCGTTCGCGACTACTTCGCGGACTACGCGCCGATCCGCCGTCCCCGCCGTCCGTCTTCCCGGAGAAGCAGGTAAGGCAAGCAGGTAAAGGAGCTCTGAGATGACTCTGCCCCTGATCATGGTCATTTCCACCGCCGGATGGTTCTGGATCATCGTCGGCGTCCTCTTCGTGGCCGCCGTCGCCGTCTACGCCACGAACTACCAGAAGGTCGGCCCGAACGAGGTCCTCATCGTCTCGGGCGGCATCAAGCGGACCGTCATCGAGGACGACGGCACCGAGCGGAAGGTGGGCTACAAGATGAGGATCGGCGGCGGCTCGTTCGTCATGCCGTTCATCCAGACCGCCCAGATCCTGCCCCTCGAGATCGTCACGGTCCAGGTGAAGGCCGACGAGGCCCTGACGAAGAACGGCATCCAGCTGAACGCCGTCGGCCTGGCGCAGGTGAAGGTCGGCTCCTCGGAGGGCGCGATCCGCATGGCCGCGGAGCAGTTCCTCGGCCGCGGTGTCTCCGCGATCAAGGAGGCGACGAACCAGGTGCTGGAGGGGCTCCTCCGCGCGTACCTCGGCTCGGAGACCGTCGTGGACGTCTACCAGAACCGCGACGAGTTCAACGCGAAGATGGCGAAGGACGCCGGAGGCGAGATCGTGAAGATGGGTCTCGAGCTGATCTCCTTCACGCTCATCGACATCTCGGACAAGCAGGGCTACCTCGCGGCGCTCGGAAAGCCGCAGATCGCGGCCGTGAAGCGCGACGCCGAGATCGCCGAGGCCGAGACCGACAAGGAAACGATCATCAAGACCGCCGAGGCCCGGATGGCCGGAGACGTGGCGCGGCTGAAGGCGGAGACCGAGGTCGCGAAGGCGAACCGCGACTTCGAGATCGCCCGCGCCGGCTACGCGGCCGAGGTGAATCAGAAGAAAGCCTCGGCGGACATGGCCTACGAGCTCGAGCGGCAGAAGGAGGCCGGCACCCTCAAGGAGGAGGAGCTCGCGGTCAGGATCATCGAGCGCACGAAGATGATCGAGCTCGAGGAGCTCGAGATCAAGCGCAAGGAGAAGGAGCTGATGGCGACCGTCGAGAAGACGGCGGCGGCGCGCCAGAAGCAGATCCAGACCGAGGCCACCGCGGAGGCGTTCCGGCTCGAGGCCGAGGCGAAGGGGCGCGCGAAGGCGGCCCAGCTCGACGCCGAAGCCGAAGCCTCCGCGCTCCGGATGAAGGGGGAGGCCGAGGCCGACGCCATGTCGAAGAAGGCCGACGCCTACGCCGAGTACAACCAGGCCGCGGTTTACGAGATGCTCTTCGAGATCCTGCCCGACCTCGCGCGGGCCGTGTCCGAGCCGCTGTCCCAGGTGGACAAGATGGTCGTCATCGACTCCGGCTCGGAGACCGGCGGCGCGTCGAAGATCACCGGCCAGGTGGCGAACGTCCTCTCGCAGGTGCCGTCCGTGATCGAGGCCATCAGCGGCCTCGACATCACGAAGCTCGGCGAAGGCCTGAAGAGTGCCTCCGAGAAGAAGCCGGCCGCGAAGAAGCCGGCCGCCAGGAAGACTGCGGCAAAGGGAGACTGATCTCGTGGAATCCCAGCTCGGCGCGATGATGAAGAGGATCGGCTTCTCGCCGACTCTCAAGATCTCCGCCAAGGCCAAAGCGATGCGGGCGGAGGGAATCGACGTCATCGACCTGTCGGTCGGTGAGCCGGACTTCCCGACTCCGAAGAACATCCGCGAGGCCGGCAAGCGGGCGATCGACGAGGGCTTCACGACGTACACGCCGGCTTCGGGCCTCCCGGTCCTGAAGAAGGCGGTGGCGGAGAAGCTCTGGCGCGACAACGGCCTCGAGTACGACCCGGCGACGGAGATCATCGTCTCCTGCGGGGCGAAGTCGAGCCTGTACCACCTGCTGCGGGCGACGGTCACGACGGACCAGGAGGTCCTGATCCCGGCGCCCTACTGGGTCTCCTACCCGGAGATGGTGAAGCTCGCCCACGGCATCCCGGTCATCGTCCCGACGGACGAGTCGGACGGCTTCCGCCTCCGGCCGGACCAGCTGAAGGCGTCGCTCTCCGCCAACACCCGCGCGATCATCCTGAACAACCCCAGCAACCCGACGGGCTCGACCTACCGCCGGGAGCAGCTGATCGAGCTGTGCGAGATCGCGGCGGAGGAGGGGCTCGTCATCGTCGCCGACGAGATCTACGAGCACCTCGTCTACGACGGGCTGGAGTTCCAGAGCATCGCCAGCTTCTCGGAGAACATCCGGAACCACACCGTCGTCGTGAACGGCGTCTCCAAGGCCTACTCGATGACCGGCTGGCGGATCGGCTACGCGGCCGGCCCCGCCGAGATCGTCGGCGGCATGGGGCGCATCCAGAGCCACAGCACGAGCAACCCGACCACGATCAGCCAGATCGCCGCGGTCGAGGCGCTGAATGGCCCGCAGGACGAGATCGCGTTCATGCGCGAGGAGTTCCTGCGCCGCCGCAACTACATGTACTCGCGGCTGACGAACATCCCGGGCATCACCTGCCACAAGTCGGAGGGCGCGTTCTACCTCTTCCCGAACTTCAGCCACTACTACGGCTGGGAGTTCGAGGGGGCGCGGATCCGCAACTCCTACGGGATGAGCTATCACCTGCTCCGCAACGCGAACGTGGCCGTGGTGCCCGGCGAGGCGTTCGGCGCCGACCCGTTCATCCGGCTCTCCTACGCGACGAGCATGGAGAAGATCGAACAGGCGATGGACCGCATCGTCGACTCGATCGCGGCGCTCCGGCCGTCCCGCAAGGGCAAGCTCAAGGCGCTCCGCAACACCGAGACGAAGGTGCGGGACATGCTCCCGGTCGAGTCGCACCTCTCCGTGGACCTGCGCGACGCGGCGGTCGTCGAGGCGGACGAGTTCCTCTCGGACGAGACCTACTTCGAGTGGAACGCGAACATCGCGGGCTCGGTCGTCCAGCTCCGGACGAACCACCGCCACCTGAACGACTGGTTCGTCGAGAACTTCTACCCGGCCACCCTCGAGAGCGACATCGAGCCTCACGGCGTGCTGTACGCGCTCGCGTACATGAAGGGCCGCGAGCCGGGCGCTACCTACAACACGGACACGCGCACGGGCTTCGTCTACCGCTCCGGCTACTACGGCCAGGTGCGGTCGATGGCGCTCGGCATCGCGACGGACGTCGCGGAGCGGACCCACGACCTCCACGCGGTGCGGGGCATGGTCCTCGACGTGAATGGTGAGGGCGTGCTGCTGATGGGGAACCCGGGCGCGGGCAAAACGGCCCACCTCGCGGACCTCATGCGCCGCGCGGACACCCGTCTCGTCACGAATGACATGGTCTTCATCCGCCACGGCGGCAGCGAGTCCCGGGCGATCTGTCCGGAGCGGAAGCTCTACATGCCGACGCGGATGGCCCGCCGGATGGCGAGCCTCGTTCCGCTCCTCGAGAAGTCGAACTGCGAGAACGTGGTGGAGAGGGCGGAGGACTGCGAGCTCGGCGACGACCACCATTGTCCGATCGAGCAGGGCGCGCCGTACTGCTTCGTCGGTTCGCCGGACAGCCGGGCGATGCTGGACCCGTACTGGCTGGGCGCGGACCGCCACGTGAAGGAGACGGTGATCCGGCACGTGCTGATCGTTTCCCGCGAGGCGGTGGGGACGGCGGTGCGGAAGCTCGACGAGGTGGACGCGGTGCGCTATCTGGAGGAGAGCCGCACGGCGGACGGCACGCCGCTCCCGTTCCAGAACCCGCACCTGCTGGTGCGGACGATGGAGCGCACGGAGTTGCAGCGCCGGAACTTCCGCCGCCTGGCCCGCAACGCGACGGTCCACGCGCTGAACGTGGAACGGATGACGCCCGAGGAGACGCGAGCGAGGATCCACGAGATCCTGGGCATCTGAATCCGGTAGTACGGAGGCGGAACCATTTTTGCCGGATTCGCCTCCCCGCCGATCGGGGCCGCCCGGGAGCGTGCGCGTCTCTTCAGGTGACCGGGCTTCGCCGCTACTTCTTCTTCTCGTCCTTGTCCTTCTTGCCGCCGAACAGGCTATCGAGTCCTTCGTTGATCTTCTCCCGGGCGCCCTCGGGGACGTGCTCGTCCAGTTTCTTGCCCACCCGGTCCGCCAGCTCCCGTTCCCCGGCCGCGATCAGCGCCTTCGAGAGGTCCTCCTGCCGGAAGAGCACCCTCGGGTCGTCGAGGGGGCCGAAGAGCTTGATCGGCAGCTCGAGACGCTCGATCTTCCGGGGCTTCGAGCCCGCGATCGCCAGCGTCGTGTCGTTGAGGACCACGTCGATCGGCAGGTCGACGGCACCGTCGACCACGCGCCACGTCCCCCGGGTGGAGAAGTCGATCGTGCCGCCAGCGATCGGTTTCGCGCCGTCGAACTTCAGCTGCTCTCCGATGGCGTCGCCCGGAATCCCCTTCAGGGCGAGTTCGATCGTGCCAGCACCCCCGTCCCGCGCGAGGCCGACGTCGAACACGACGCTGCCGTCCTGCGCGCGCACCGACAGGCGCGGCTTCGCGTCGAGCAGGTGGGGATGGGTCGAGAGGTTCTCGCCGACGACGTCGAACTGCTGTCCGCCGACCTGCATCGCCCGGAGCCCCTCGAGCCGCAGTTCGCCGATGCTGAGCCGCGGCGCGCCCCGGATGAGATGCCCGGCGATGACTTCCGCGTAGCCGCGCTCGCGCGCGATCCGGCCGAGCCGATCCTTGCGCTCCTCGTCGGTGTCCGCCTCTTCGGGGTCCGGCTCGCCGGCGAACCGGTCGAGCCAGCGACGCACCTGCGCCAGGCGCTCGCGCCACTCCTCGGCGTCCTTCAGGTAGTCGTCGAGCGTCTTGTCCTCGCCCGCCGGCGGCACCTCCTCCGGCTCGTCGGCGATACGCTCGCCCCGTGTCGCGCGCTTCTCGCCGCTCGACGCCTGGCTGACCACGAGTTTGTCGACTCGATACTTGCGCGCCAGGAGGTCGCCCATGCCGACGTCCGCCTCCAGCCGGAATCCGCGCAGCAGGTCCGTGTCGAGCGCGTTGGGATCGGCCAGCGCGAGGTCTTCGATGACGACGCTTCCCTGGTCGAGGCGGATCTCCGCGTTCCCGAGGTCGACCGTCGCGCCGTTGGCCTGCTCGAGTCCGTTCTTCAGAGCCGACGTGAGCACGGGCCCGCTGAGGGAGTGGGCGGCGAAGACGAGCCCGGCCACGAGCAGCACCGCGACGACCAGGCCCAGCGGTCGGATCGGCCGGCCGACGCGACGGTCCTGGAGCATCTCGTACGTCGCCGCCTTCGGACTCGCGCCGAGCAGCAGCCAGACGACGAACTTCACCCACCACTTCGAGGCCCACTTGTGGAACGCTTCGGACTTCGTGTCCGCCTTGAGGAAGCCGGCGCGGATCACGCGCACGAGTTTCAGCAGCAGGAATCCCAGGACCGCGCCGAGCACGATGGCGACGAGGTAACCGCCGGTGCCGACGTAGTACTCGAAGCCCATGAGCGCGGTGAACGGCGCGTTGATGAGCGCGGCGAAGAGCGGGCTCGTCGGCCCGTCGAGGAGGACCTGTCCCACCTGGAAGCTCACGGCCATCAGCGCGAGGCTCAACGGGTAGAGCACGAGCGTCGTGAGCGAGAGGAGCGCCAGGTTGACGGGCAGGACGAGAGCCAGGACGACGATGACGACCCAGTAGGCGGGGGCGTCGGAAAACGGGATTCCGAACGCGGCGAGCGCGCCGATCAGGCACGAGGCCATCAGGTTGATCGGGGTCGCCTTGCCGAGGAGGATCTTGCCGAGTTTTCGATGGAGCATGCCAGCACGGTACCAAGCCCGAAGGCCGGGCGCAGCCACGATCTGAGGCCGGAGGGCCGGGAGTGGCATTGCGCCCGGCCGCGGTTGACATCCCCTGCCGACACGGATAGCTTGCCTCCGGAGGGGGTTCGACATGAGCAACGAAGAAGCGTTGGCGGCCGTGCTTCTGGTCCTCGAAAACGACGAGATCGCCGAGATCGACTTCCACTGGGGAAACCGCCACATCACCCCCCGGGTCTACCGCCAGGTCCAGGAGGCCATCGCGGCCGGCCACATCGAGGTCGTGCACGCCGATCAGGCGGATTCGAGTTCCTACTTCTCCCAGCAGGACCGGATCGCACTGCAGCACACGGACACCGAGTCGATCCCGCGCCGGGCGATGATCGTTCACGAAGCCACCCATGCCGGGTGCGACCTCCGGCGCTGGCAGATGGACGTGGGCAACTCGGAGTCGATCGCGTACCTCGCCCAGTGCATCTACGCGCGAGCGCAAACGGACAACCCGGTGGTGATGCGTCTCCAAAGCTCGACCGCCCAGAACGACGACGTCTTCGACCAGGCGTGGCACATGGCGGAAGATGTCCTCGAGCGCGGCGTCAACCGCTGGACGGAGGACGCCGACCACCTCCTCTTCCTTATCGAGGGACACCCGTGGTACGAAGAGGAGGCCGCGGATTCGGCGGTCTACTACGGTCTGCACCGCCTCGACGCCCAGGTTGCGCGCGCACGCGCCGCCACGGCCTCGGAACCGGCGGCCGGGCCATCCATGGGACTCCATCGCCGGCCGGCGATGGGAAGGTAGACGCCGTAGTTCCGCACCCCCTCGCCCGTCAGTCCCGGATCTTCGGGCGCTTGACGGTGAACTTCACCTCGGAGACGTAGGCGTCGGCGAGGAACGAGCCGAGGACCGTCGCCTTGATCTTCTTCCCGTTCTTCGAGACGTGCCCGACGACGAACATCTCGAGGCCCACCTCCGTCGACTTCACCCAGAAGTGGCCATTGCCGATCAGGCCCTCCAGGTCGAAGGAGATCGGTCCGTCGCCGGTCGTGACGGTGACCCCGACAAGGATGTTCGGACCCTCCTGGCCGATGTCGAGTTCGATCGGCTGACGGCCCTTGTCCGGCTTCGTGTGGGTACCGGTCTGATCGTGGTTCGCGTACTTGAGCTTGCCCACCCAGATACCGCTGATGTCCGGAGTCCCGTCCGGGGAGACGCCGTTTCCGGCGCTGTGGGGGCCACCGACGAACAAGAGGGTGAGAACCGACAGAACGACGATTGTGCGAGCCATGGGATCCTCCTGATCTCTGTTCCTGGAAGCACCCTGCCCGCACTCGGAAATCACCCTACCCGCGGCGGCCGCCGCCGGTCAACGGGAGTTCGATACACCGGCGCAGATCCGGCCGGACCGCTTCGATCGAAGGTGAGTGGCTGACGATCGAGAAGAACTCCGAGGGGCACGACGTGCACTCGCTCTGGCACTCGATCCGATACGTCGGGGGAGGTTCGAACGAGGATCACCGGGTTTTCGTCGACGAAGGGGAGTGATCCAGTCTGAAGCGGTGGTGCGGAGCGGGGCTCCGTGCCGCCGCCTTCAGTCGGCCTCTTCCTCGACCTGCGCGGCGAGCATCTTGCCGAGCATCAGGTCCGGCTCCGCGTCGACCGCGCAGAAGCACTTCCCCTCGCCCTCATGCACGTGCCACGGGCAGTCGTCCGCGTACTTGCAGTCCTCCGCCTTGACCTGCTCGGGGTCGAAGGGGCACATCTCCTTCTCGGGCTTCTTGTCCGTCACGTCAGTCTCCTCCGTCGGCGCTGGCCCAAATCGTACCCCCGCATCCGAAACGCGGCTCATTCATTCCTGATCACGCGGCCGATAGGGGAATCGATGGAGACTCTCGCACCCCGAGTCCGGACCGGACCGTCCTCCGGCGTCGTCCACCTGCTGATCGGCGTCCCGATCGCGCTCGTGATCGGCCTCGCCGGGCCGATCTCGTTCGTCGGCTGGTTCCTCACCGCCCTCGTCCACGAGATGGGGCATTGCGCCGCCGCGCTCTTCTTCGGCTCCTTCGCCGTGCCGGCCATCCGCCTCGACGGCCACGCCGCCGCCGTCCACTCGGACCCGAGCCTGATCGCGCAGATCGTGATCTGGGCCGTGCTCGGAGGGCTCGCCTGGCGGTTCCGCGGCCGGCGCGCCCTGCTCGTCACGCTTGCCGTCGCCGCCGCGCTCTACCCGCTCTTCGCGTTCACGCGGGGCCGGGAGATCGTCCACCTGCTCGCCGGCCACCTGTCGGAGCTGGCCTTCGCGACGCTCTTCTTCTGGCAGGCGATGACGGGCCGCTTCACGAAGACGGAGGCGGAGCGTCCGTTCTACGCCGCGTTGGGCTGGCTGTGGATGGGCGGCGCGATCGTCCTCTTCGGCTCACTCGCGTTCTCCGAGTCGAGCCGCGAGTGGTACCTGGCGAACGGCTCCTTCGGCCTCGAGAACGACCTCGTCCGCGTCGCGCGGATGTTCAAGACCTCGCTGCCGGCGGTGGCGCTGCCGATGCTGCTTCTGGC
>JBDLIY010000027.1:0-16911 GCA_039714635.1 Planctomycetota bacterium | reverse complement strand
CGCGTAGAAGAGCGAACCGAGCCGGCTGACCTCCCTGCGGTTCAGGCCGATGTCGAACGCCCTGCGCTGCATGTCCATCCGGGTCGAGACCTTGACCATCACCTCGAAGGGCCACTCGTCCTTCTTGGCCTTCCGGCAGCCCTTCCACTCCATGAGACGGTTGCGGTGCATCTGCAGAAGGTCCCAGGTGTCGCCGTTCGGCTTGCTGGCCGCGAAGAGCTCGGCGAAGCCCTCCTGGAACCAGTGCTGCTGGCTGTTGGCGCCCTTCCCGATCCACGCGACTTCGTCGAAATCCTCGAGGCTCTTCTCCCCGTTCGGGTCCTCCGGGTTCCTCTCCCGCTGCATCAGGATCTTCGTGTAGACGTGCACCAGCTGGTGCGTGCCCTCGTGGAAGATCTTGTTGATGTTGAACGAGGACTCGCCCTTCTTCGCCGACTTCTCCCACTGGCCGCCCTCGAACAGTGTGATCCACTGGTCGCCCGGCTTGTAGTAGGCGCGGACGCCGCCGGGCAGCGGCTGGCCGATCCGGCGCTGGTACTCGTGGAACTTCTTCTCGGAGGCGAGGGTGAAGACCTTCAGCGTCCGCTCCGACGGGATCACCCGGTCCTCGAGTTTCGGCAGCTTGAAGCGCTCGCCGAAGACACGGTGGAACTCGTCGTACAGGCGCTTCAGGATCCGGACGTTCCGATCCACGATCTCGTCCGAGATCGCGCCCTTCCCCTCGCCCTCGCTCTGGACGAAGACGACGTAGGGGTAGGTCGACTTCACCGAGTACGGGAACTCGCTGTAGAAGACGTGCCCCGCGACGTTGGCGCGGATCTGCCAGATGTCGACGTACTTCTGGTCGCTGCGGAGCTTCTGGGCGTGGTCGAGAACCTCGCGGAGCAGCCTCTCGGCCTTGTCGTAGTCATCGCTGGTCCCCCACCGGGACTCGAACTCCTGGTTCTCCTCCAGGGTCTTCAACGCCTGGTTCTTGTACGCCCAGGCGAGATCCTCATCGTCCGGCAGCTGGCCGTAGACGTCCTGCAGGTCCTTCTTCCCCACCGCCTGGTTCGCCCACTCCAGGTCCTCGTCCACCTTGAGGGCCGACAGCGCGGCGATCTTGGCGATGTCCGGGAACTTCTCCTTCTCGCACTCCTGGAAGACGGAGTAGAGCTGGGCCACGTCCTTGCCGTACTTGATGACCTTGTTGTTGAGCTTCCGGCGGATGTCGGACCTCGTCGGGGCCGCCGGCTCGGTCGGGCCGCCGTTGTCCGCGACGTCCGGCCCGGGGCCCACGATCGGGTCGTCACCGCCCGGCATCAACGCGATCACCGCAATGATGACGACGATCACGACGGCGACGCCGACGCCGCCGAGGACCAGCGGCAGGTTCGACTTCTCCGGCTTCTCATAGCCACCGCGACGGGCTCCGCCCGCCCCCCGGCGTCCGGAAGCGGCGCGACCGGACGGCGGGCGGGCCGGAGGCGCCTCGGGCGCCGGCCGCGCTCCGCCGGCCCGACGCGGATCGACGCGCTTGGCGCCGCGGCCGGGGGCCGCCGGACGGCCGGGCGCTCCCGCGCGGCCGGAGGCCGGCTTGCGTCCGGGCCCGGCCGGGGGCCGCTGCGGGGCCGCGGGACGCCGCGCCGGCGGCGCTTTCGGAGCGGCCGGACGCTGCGGCGCCTGGGCGCCGGGCACCGTCAGGACGTTCCCGCAGGAGCCGCAGACGAACGTGCTGCCGGGCTGGAAGGTCGATACGTCGAACTGGGCCGCGCACTTCGGGCAGGCGACGATGTTCATGAAAGACTCCGCATCTGGAGAGTTCGAACTTCACACATCAGGATTCAGCTATTTTAAGGGTCGTCCCGAAGGGGGTCAATTCCCCCCGGCGCGCTTGCACGGGTGTTCCCTCCCCGTGTAGTCTCGCGACCGTCTCCTCACTCTACGGATGAACGCATGAAAGGTCTCCCCCGAATCCTCCTTCTCGTCCTGTTCGCGGCGGCTCTCGCGGCGGGCCGCGCCGATGGTCGCGAGGACACGCTCCGCATCGGGGTCCTCTTCTGGCACGACTCGCCGAACGACACCGCGGCGTACGAGGGCGTGAAGGACGGCTTCCGCCTGGCCGGGATGAAGGCGGAGTGGCTCGTCGTTTCCGCCGGTGAAGACCGGGAGGCGGCGGACCGGGCGCTCGAGGCGTGGGAGGCGGCCGGGGTCGACCTCGTCTACGCGCTCGGGACGTCGGCGGCCCTGCGCGCGAAGGAGACGATCGGGGAGACGCCGGTCGTCTTCACCGCGGTCACCCACCCGGTGGGCTCCGGCGTGGTCCGCGACTGGAAGGGCTCCGGCGGTCGCCTCTGCGGGAACTCGAACTGGATCGCCCGGGCCGACGTCTTCCGCGTCTTCCAGGCCGCCGTGCCGGGCCTCGCCAGGCTCGGCGTGATCCTGAACCCGAAGAACCCGGTCTCCGGCCAGGAGCTGGCGGAGGCGAAGGCGTTCTTCGCGGACAAGGCGAACCGGGACCTGAAGCGGAAGCTCGTCGTCGAGCTCGTGGACGGTCCGGAGGACGTGGCGGAGGCCGCGACAAAGCTGGTCGAAGCGGGCGTCCAGGCGGTCTGGATCCCGATCGACCGGGACGTCTACGGCCACCTCGACGCGATCACGCCGGTCACGGAGCCCGCGGGCGTCCCGCTGCTCTCGTCCCAGTACTCGGCGGTGGAGAAGCACCGGGCGATCGTCGGCGTCGCCGTGGACTACCACCTGCTCGGGATGAACTCCGCGGTGCTGGCGAAGAAGGTCCTCCGGGACGGTGCGGACCCGGGGCGGCTGCCGGTCGGCCGGATGAAGTCGTTCCGCGTCATCCTCAGCCTGACGGCCGCGCGGCGGACGAAGTACCGGGTGCCGCTCCCGCTCCTCGCCTGGGCCGATACGGTGCTTCGGGAGACCGAGTGATGCTCCGGGCCGGGCTCCTGGTGAAGACCGTGCTCGTCGTGCTCTTCGTGTTCGGCGCGGCGGCCGTCGCGTTCGATCGCGCCTACCTGCCGTGGCTCGAGGCGAGCGTCCGCGACCACATGGAGCAGGTGAACCGCGAGATCATCCGCGCGAGCGAGGACATCCTCGTGAAGACGCGGCAACTCTCGGAGCACAAGCGCCGCGGCTTCTCGGACCTCCCGTACGAGTTGACCGAAGGGGACGCGGCGGCGACCCGGAAGATGGTCGAGGACTACGCGGCCGAACTCGGCGACCGGCAGGCGCGGAACATGGTCCACCTGGCGGACGAGTTCCGGGCACGGGCCGCGGAGGAGACGGAACGGCGGAGCCGCGTCCTCGCGGGCGAGTTCCGGGAGACCGCGCTGACCGGCCTGGTGATCCTGCTCACCGGCGTCTTCCTGCTCCTCTCCGCGTTCCTCGCCGTCGTCGTGCTGGGTCCGCTGGGCCGGCTGTCGAGAGCCACCGGTCGCGTGGCCGAGGGTCACCTGGACGAGCGCGTGGGACTGAAGGGCCGGGACGAGGTCGGGCGGCTCGGCGCGGCGTTCGACCGGATGACGGCGACGCTCCAGGCCTCCCGCGAGGAGATCGAGGAGCTGAACCGGACGCTCGAGGCGAAGGTCGAGGAGAAGAGCCGGGCCCTCGTCCACGCGCAGACGATGGCGTCGCTGGGGACGCTCGCCGGCGGCGTCGCCCACGAGTTCAACAACCTGCTCGGCGGCATCCAGGGCATCGCGGCGGACGCGCGGGAGGAGGAGGACCTCGCCGAGGTGCGCGCGGCGCTCACGATGATCCAGCAGACCTCGATCCGCGCCTGCAACATCACCGAGAACCTCCTCCGGTTCTCGAAGCCCCCCGCCCGCGAGGCGAGGGAGACGGACCTCGCCGGCCTCGTGGCCGACGCGCTGGACCTGGTCGGGCCCGAGGCGAGGAAGCGCGGGATCGAGGTCACGAGCGAACTGGGCGAGGTCCCGCCGGCCGAGATCGACCCCGGGCAGATCCACCAGGTCGTGCTCAATCTCCTGACGAACGCCCTGCACGCCATGGAGTCGGGCGGGAGGCTCTCCGTGGCGGTGAGGGCGGCGGCGGGGAGCGTGGAGGTCGAGATCTCCGACACGGGGCCGGGGATCCCGCCGGAGGAGCGGAAGCGGATCTTCGAGCCGTTCTTCACCACGCGGGACGAAGGGACGGGCCTCGGCCTGTCGGTCAGCTACTCGATCGTTGCGGCCCACGACGGGGAGATCGAGGTCGGCGCGGCCGAAGGCGGCGGCGCCACGTTCACGGTCCGCCTGCCGGTCCAGGAGAGGAACTGAGTCATGCCGAAGACCCGGGTGCTGGTCGTCGACGACGAAGAGAGCATGCGCTATTTCCTGACGCGGGCGCTCAAGCGAAAGGGCTTCGACGTCGCCGAGGCGGTCTCCGGCGAGGAGGCCCTCGAGGACCTCGCGGCGAACGACCGGGACGTGATTCTCCTCGACCTCAAGCTGCCCCGGATGGACGGCATCGAGGTGCTGAAGCGGGCGAAGGAGCTCCGCCCGGCGGCCGCGGTCATCATGATGTCCGGCTACGGCACGGTGGACCGGGCGCTCGAGGCGATGCGCTACGGCGCGTCCGACTTCGTCGCGAAGCCGCTGGCGATCGAAGAGGTGCTCGAGAAGATCGACGAGGCCCGCGTGAAGCTCTCTCCGCGGCCGGTCCGGGACGACGCCCCGCCGCCCCGCCCGTCATCCTCCGCGCCGCTCCCTCCCCCGCGCCCGCTCTCCGCGTTTCTCCTCGAGGCGGCCGAGCTCCGCGGGCTCGACCTCACGTCCGCCGAGGGCGGCGACCTGGCCTACCGCGAGGCGGCGCGGATCTTCGAGACGCTCTACTTCACGGACCTGATCGAACGGACGGGCGGCAACGTCTCCCTGGCCGCCCGGATCGCCGGCATCTCCCGCCCGAGCCTCCACCGCAAGATCCAGGACCTGGCCATCGACGTGGACCGCTTCCGATAGGGATGGTACTCATAGACACTCGCTGACACAACCTCCTTCCCCACCACTACTTCCGGCGGCAGCATGCGCCTCCGGGCGGCGCATTCCGGCCGGGATCTATGCGCCATCGGGAGGCGCACCTCGTGCTCGCAACCGGCTGGAAGCACCGATGTTACGCCCGTCGATGCCTATGAGTACCATCCGGTAACGCGGCACGCGGTCGACCTGGCGACGGGGGGGGAAATCGGACCGGATCTGTCTCGGTTCGGTGACACATTCGCCCGAACCCGCCGCGGCACGCCCTTTGTGACAACCCGGGCATGGAATCCGGGGTTGACTCACAAAGGAGACAGACCATGCGCAGGGGCCTCATCCTCCTCCTCTCCATCGCCGTCCTCGTGCCGGCGGCCCAGGCGCAGGAGAAAGAGACCGGAACCGGCGGAGAGGATCTCGAGTCGACCATCGAGGCCTACGCCGACACCACGCGCCTCGACGAGACCGTGGTCAGCGCGACGCGGACCCCGCGGAAGCAATTCGACCTGCCCCGGGTCACGACGGTCGTCCCGATCGGGCAGGTGCAACAGCAGCAGCCCGGCCACGTCGTGGACGTCATCACGCGGCGCGAAGCGGGCATCATCATGGACATCCGCACCGCCTCGACCGGCGACCCGATCATGCGCGGCTTCGCGGGCTTCAACCTCCTCACCCTCGTCGACCAGAACTCCCTCTCCACGCTCTGGGGCGAGGGCGGGTTCGGCGCGGACGACATGTACGGAAAGATCGACCCGGAGACGGTCGAGCGGATCGAGATCGTCCACGGGCCGAGCTCCGTGCTCTACGGCAGCAACGCCCTCGGCGGCGTGATCAACCTCATCACGCGGACGAGCCCCGAGAACTTCACCGACGGCGAAACCCTGGTCGGCTTCCGGACGAAAGGCGTCTACTCCTCGAACACGAGCGGCTACCGGCTGCGCGGCGAGATGTGGGGCGCCACGCCGGAGGTGAAGGGCCTCCTCGGCATCACGTACGCGGAGTTCCACAACGGGAGCAGCGCGGAGCAGGAGCTCGACCCGACGAACAGCGAGGAGTTCAACCTCGACCTCCGGACGGACTGGTACCTCGCGCCGGGCCAGGAGCTCTCCGTCTCGGTCCTGCGGACGCACCGCGACCCGACGGTCCGGTACTACCGCCCGACCCAGGAGAACACCAACGACCGGTTCAGCGTCGCGCTGGCCTGGAACGTGGACACGATGGCCGGCGAGACGATCGAGGATTTCCAGTGGCGGGTCTACTTCCAGCACAAGCAGGACGAGCGACGCTGGAACGACGGCACGAACCGGGAGGGCTACGCGCGAACGGACACCTGGTCCACGGATCTGCAGGCGTCCTCGGACCTCGGTGGCGGCCACTTCCTCACGTACGGCGTCCACGCGAGCGTCGACCTCGGCGAGAGCGCCGACGACGAGCAGTTCACCTTCACGAGCCCCCCGCCGACCCGCGCCGACGCGCCGGACACGGAGTGGTGGAACCTCGCCGCCTTCCTCCTCGACGAGTGGGAGGTCACGAAGCACATCACGCTGCACGGCTCGGCCCGCTACGACTGGTTCTCCTTCACGTCGAAGGAGACCTCGAGCTACCAGCCGGCGGACGGCGACCGCGAGGCCGACTTCTTCACCGACTCCATCGGCGCCCTGACCGGCGGCCTCGGCGTCACCTGGAAGCCGGACGACCACTGGCGCGTCACGGGTTCCTGGTCGCGCGGGTTCCGCCAGTACGCCCCGAACTTCGGCTTCCGCCAGCTCGGCAACGGCGTCCTCGTCCCGAACCAGCTTCTCGACCCCGTCACCTCCGACAACTTCGAGCTCGGCTTCCGGACCCGCTACCCGAGCTTCGACTTCGAGGCCGTCGGCTACGTCACGGACATCAACGACTGGCAGGCCCTGAGGCCGGACACCTACGACGGCAGCGACTGGTACGACTACAACGGGAACGGCGTCCGGGACGACAACGAGGACGTCATCTCCCAGCAGGCCGTGGAAGGCGCGTACGTCTACGGCTTCGAGCTCCGGACCGCCGTCTACCTCTCGCAGATCCTCGCCGGCGACCCCTACGGCTGGTCCGCCTGGGGCAGCTTCGCGGTGAACTACGGCAAGGTCTCGGACGGCGAGTACTTCCGGCACACGATGCCGCCGCGCGCCCTCCTCGGCCTGCGGTGGGACGACCCGGACCGGAAGCGGGCCGGCTACGTCGAGCTGATCACGGAGATCGTCGGCAAGTACGACCGCATCCCCTCGGACCGCGTGGAGAAGGACCTGGCCTACCGCCGGGATCCCCAGGACGGCTCCTCCCCGCTGCTGCGTTCCTACGGCGGCGTCCCGGGCTACACCGTCTGGTACCTCTACGCCGGCCTGGACGTCTGCGAAAACGCGAAGGTGACGGTCGGCTTCGAGAACATCACGAACAAGAAGTACCGCCGGGCGCACAGCCGCATGGACGCGCTCGGCTTCGACTTCACGGTGGGACTGGACCTGAGTTTCTGATCATGAAGCGAGACGGCGGAAAGACGGCGGCGCTCGTGTCGGTGGCGACCCACGGGATCCTCGTGGCGAGCCTGTGGGGCGCCCTGACCCTGGCCGCGTCGCCGGCCCGCCGCCCCGCCGAGATCACGTCCTCGTTCGTCACGCCCGCCCCCCTCGAAGAGCCGATCCCGGAACCGGAGCCGTGCCTCGCGCCGGCGGAGACGGACGCCCCCCTGCCGGAGATCCGCGACGAGGCCCCGCCGGAGGAACGGCCGCCCTTCGAGCCCCCGGAGACCGCCCGACCGACGACCCTGGCGCTCCTCCCGCCGGACCGCCCCGTCCTTGCCGCCGCGCGCCTTCCCTTGCCGCCCCGGGCGGCCCCGCCCGCGCCGCCCGCCCGCGCCGCCGTCGCCGTCGCCACGCCGACCGGCCCCACGCGCCTCGCCGCGCCGGCGGACGGCAATCCCGCCCCCGGCTACCCTTCCCTGGCCGTCGAACGGGGCATCGAGGGAACCGTGCTCCTTATCGTCTCGGTCTCCCCGGACGGCCGCGTGACGCGGATCGAGAAGAGGGAGAGTTCCGGCTCGACGCTTCTCGACGAAGCGGCGGTCCGGACCGTCGAGACCTGGAAGTTCCGCCCCGCCCTGCGCCACGGACGCCGCGTGGCGTCCCGCGTGGAGGTCCCGATCCGGTTCCGTTTCGATTGACCCGCGGTCCAGGGCGTACAATCCAGCCCGTCCGAAAGGAGGCGTAATGCCCGAATCGATCCCCGAGCGGGGAAATGCCCTCAGCAAGGTCGTCGTCCTGATCCTCGGTCTCCTCATCGTCGCCGGCGTCGGCTACGCGGTCTTCGTCGTCTCCGAGCCGCCGGATCTGGTGGTCTACGCGGCGCACGACGAGGTCCACTCGCGCCCGGTCCTCGAAGCGTTCGCCAAGGAGACCGGCCTGAAGGTCCGCATGATCTTCGATACCGAGGCCACGAAGACGGTGGGCCTGACCTCGCTGCTCATGGAGGAGAAGCGGAATCCGAAGTGTGACGTGTTCTGGAACAACGAACTCGTCCACACGATCCGGCTGAAGCGCGAGAAGGTGCTCGAGCCCTACGTGAGCCCGGCGGCGGCCGACATCCCGGACGAGTGGAAGGACCCCGAGGGTTACTGGACCGGCTTCGGCGCCCGGGCCCGGATCCTCATCCTCAACACCGAGGCGGCGAAGAAGATCGAGCCGGACGAAGCGAAGTGGCCGAAGTCGACCCGGGACCTCCTGGACCCGAAATGGAAGGGCCACGCCGCCGTCGCCGAGCCGACCGCGGGCACGACCCTCACCCACATGGCGTACCTCTGGTCGCACCGGGGGCCGGATTTCGTGAAGGACTTCTGGACGAGGTTCCGGGAGAACGAGGGCCGCGTGCCGCCGGGCAACGGCCCGGTGATGCGGATCACGAGCGAGGGCGGGACGGTGTTCGGCTTCACGGACACCGACGATTTCCGCAAGGCCGAGGTCGGCGGAAAGCCCGTGATCCGCATCTTCCCGGACCAGGAATCGACTGGAGAATCGAGCGGAGATGAGGGCTCGGCGGTCCCCGGCTGTGTGGTGATTCCCAACAGCGTCATGCTCATTCGGGGCGGACCGAATCCCGGGAACGGGAAAAAGCTGATCGATTACATCCTTTCGAAGAAGGTAGAGGAAAGACTGGCACACAGCGATGCCGCCCAGATGCCCGTCCGGTCGTCGGTGGCCCGGCCCGACCACGTGGTCAGCGCCGCGGACCTGAAGACGGCGGAAGTCGACTGGGAGAAGGTGGCGGACGCGGTGGAGCCGTTCACGGACTGGGTAAAGGAGTTCCTCGGAAAATGACTTCCGGAAAACGCGTACCGCCGGCCCTCCTCGTGATGGGCCTGATTCTCGCCACGGGCCTCACCGCCTGCCCGGGCAAGACACACACCGGCCCCGGCGACATCAAGGCCATCATGATCCGGCCGGACCTCAAGCCGATCGGCCTCTACCCCTCCGCCGAGGAGGAGTATCTGGTCATGCAGACGGCCTCCCCCGGCAGCGTCAACGTGGTCTACACGGGACGGATCCAGCAGGAACAGATGCGGGTCCTCACGTACCAGAAGCTCGCGTTTGGCGACAGCCCGAAGGTCGCGGCCGCGCTGACGGCCCTGCAGATCCAGATGCTCAGCATCCCCGCGATGGAGGAGACGGCGCTGCTCGATCTCCCGCAGGCCTTCAACGCGGAGAGCATCGACCGGATGCCCGGGAAGGGCTCCTGGGTCGTCACGTCCTCGGATCGCGAGCGTTCGAACGTCTGGATCCTGGCCGGTGACCCGCCGAAGTTCGTCACGAGCGGCCGCACCGAGCTGCCCCGCAACCTCCGCGGCCGCGCGGTGGACGACAAGACGGGCCTGCTCCTCCTGACGGACGACACGAACCGGCTGGAGTTCTTCGACCTCGGCGAGATGAAGTCGGTGGGCGTCATCACGTTGCCCTGCCGCGAGGTTCACACGGACATCGTGGCGGCGAACGGTCTCGCCTGGGTCGGCACCCGCGAGGGCACGATCGTCCCGATCGACATCGAGAAGAAGGCGGCGGGCGACGTGATCCGCCTGGGGACGGGCAAGGGCCACGTCTTCCTGACGCTGTCCGGCAGCGGAAGCCACCTGGGCGTCGCGGTCCAGGATCTCTCCGCCGGGCGCCCGCCCTACCCCACGTACCTCAAGGTGTTCCTGGTGGACGCCGGTACGCGGGTCCAGGTGGCCTCGACGTTCTTCGAGCACAAGAGTCTGATCAAGGACTTCACGATGCTGGGGGGAGTGGAGACCTGCCTGGTGGCGACGCGGAGCCACCTCCTGAAGTGGGACTGGGGCCACCCGAGGCCGGAACACCCGTAGGCAGCTGTTCCAGGAGCTTTCGTAGCCCCTCCACCGTCGTGACGGGGGCGCGGCAGGCGTAGTTCTCGCAGACATACGCCGTCGCGCGCCCGTCCACGGCGGGCTGGTCCGCCAGGAACGGGATCAGCTTCCGGATCGCTTCTTCCCCCTCCCCCGTCGGGTTCACCGCCAGCACCGCGCGCGGCAGGAAACGGGTCCGGACCTCCGCCACCATCCCCCGGAGCGTCTCGTCGTCCGCGGAACCCGTCACCACGACCTCCGACGTCGGGCCCACCGCCGCATCCAGCGCGAGCATCAGGAACGGAAACCCCGTCGGCATCTTCGCCAGGTGGCCGGAGAAATGCCCGATCGTGCCCTCGCCGGCCCGGACGAGGCGCTCGTCCTGCACCAGGCGCCCCACCGCGAGCAGCGCGAACGCCGCCACGGAGTTGCCCGACGGCACGGCGCCGTCGTAGATCTCCTTCGTCCCGGCGACGAGACGCTCACCGTCCTTCCCCGAGAACGAGAAGCCCCCGGTTTCGTCGTCCCCGAAGAGGTCGATCATCTCGACCAGCAGATCCCGGGACGCCTCGAGCCACCGGGCCTCCTGCGTCGTCTGGTGAAGCTCGAACAGACCCCAGGCGAGGAACGCGGTATCGTCCAGGAACGCGGCGATCGCGGCCTCCCCCTCCCGATACCGATGCAGCAGCCGCCCGTCCCGGCGCATCGTCGTGAGCAGAAAGTCCGCCGATCGCTCCGCCGCGCGGGTGTACTCCGGGGCGTCGAGCACCCGCCCGGCGTACGCGAACGTGGCGATCATCAGGCCGTTCCAGTCCGTGAGGATCTTGTCGTCCTTCAGCGGATGGATCCGCTTCTCGCGGACATCGAAGAGCTTCGCCCGCATCGGCTCGAGGGCGGTCTCGAGTTCCGCGACCGTCATCCCCCACCGCTTCGCCGCCATCTCCGGCGCCACCGGTCGGTGCAGGATGTTCGTCCCGGGACGTTCCCTCGATGCCTCGTCCACCCAGTTCCCGTCCGCCTTCACGCCGTAGACGTCCGCGAACATCCCCGCGTCCTTCTCACCGAGGACCGCCTTCAGTTCCTCCGCCGCCCAGACGTGGAACTTCCCCTCTTCCCCCTCGCTGTCCGCGTCCTCCGCGGAATAGAAGCCGCCGCCCTCGTCCGTCATGTCGCGGAGCACGTACGCAAGGACGTCCCGCGCGATCGCCGCGAACTCCTCCCGCCCCGTGAGCGCGAACGTCTCCAGGGCGGCGCGGGCGATGAGCGCCTGGTCGTAGAGCATCTTCTCGAAGTGCGGCACCAGCCAGCCGGCGTCGGTCGAGTAGCGGTGGAAGCCGCCCCCCACGTGGTCGTGGATCCCGCCCCGCCACATGTGGAGCAGCGTCGACTCGACCATCGGCAGCGCCCGCGGCGCGTCGCCGCGCAGGTGCGACCGGAGCAGGAACATCAGCGTGTGGGGCCGCGGGAACTTCGGGGCGCTCCCGAAGCCACCGTCCGACTCGTCGAACGTCCGGACGAGATCCCCGTACGCCGCCGCGAGGGTCGCCTCCCCGACGTCCGCGTCCGCCCCCTCTCCCGCCAGAGCCCGGACGTGGCCGGTCAGTTGCTCGCTCTGCTCCTCGATGTCGTTCCGCTTCGTCCGCCACGCCTCGGCGAGGCTACGGAGCACGGTGGGAAAGCCGGGGCGGCCGAAGGCGTCGGCGGGCGGGAAGTAGGTGCCGCCCCAGAACGGCTTTCCCTCCGGTGTCAGGAAGACGGAGAGCGGCCAGCCCCCGCTCCCCGACATCGCCTGGACCGCGGCCATGTAGACGTTGTCCACGTCCGGCCGCTCCTCCCGGTCCACCTTGATGCAGACGAAGTGCTCGTTCATGAGCTTCGCGGTCGCCTCGTTCTCGAAGGACTCGCGCTCCATGACGTGGCACCAGTGGCAGGTGGAATAGCCGATGGAGAGGAAGATCGGCTTGCCCTCCGCCCGGGCACGGGCGAACGCATCCTCTCCCCAGGGGTACCAGTCCACGGGGTTGCGGGCGTGCTGGAGGAGATAGGGGCTCGATTCTTTTCCGAGTCGGTTCATGGGGCGCCGACCCTACACGCCCGGGCGTCGGCTTTTCAGGATCGTGCGGATGCGCCGGTGTGGTGGAGTGGTGGCCGTCCTCATCCTCGAGTCGGGACCGAAACCCGGGAGCAGCTCATGTCCGACCCTCGCGACCTCGCCGGGCGAAACGCCCTCGTCTGCGGCGCCAGCCGCGGCATCGGCCGCGCGACCGCGCACGCCCTCGCCGCGCGGGGGGCCGCCGTCACCGCCCTCGCCCGGCGCGAGGACGCCCTCGAGGAGCTGACCCGCGAGCTGATGTCGGCCGGCTCGCCCGCGGCGGGCTACGTCGTCGCGGACCTGGAGGACGAAGCGGGCCTCCTCGCGCGGATGCGCCACCACCTGGCGGACGAGGGAGAGATCCATATCCTCGTGAACAACGCCGGGGGCCCGGCGCCCGGCCCGCTGCTCGACGCGACGCGGGAGGAGCTCGAGACCGGCTTCCGCCGTCACGTGCTGGCCTCGCACTCGCTCGTCGGCCTGCTCCTGCCCGGCATGAGGGAGGCGGGCTACGGGCGGATCGTCAACGTCGTCTCGACTTCCGTGCGAGAGCCGATCCCGAACCTGGGCGTCAGCAACACGATCCGGGCCGCCATGGCGGGCTGGGCCAAGACGCTCTCGAACGAGCTGCCGCCGGGCGTGACGATCAACAACATCCTCCCCGGCTTCACGGCCACCGACCGCCTGCGGACGCTGGGCGATTCGATCGCCGACCGGACCGGGAAGAGCTACGAGGACGTGGAGGCGGGCTGGCGGGCGATGATCCCCGAGGGGCGCCTCGCCGACCCGGCGGAGACGGCGGAGCTCATCGCGTTCCTCGCCTCGCCGGCCGCCTCCTACATCCGCGGGCAGAGCATCGCGGTGGACGGCGGACGTCTCCGGAGCATCTGACGGGAGAGTGCGGGGAAACCGGGAGGACCGAGCGTGGAAATCATCGACATCTCCCCGGCGCTGCACGAGGGCGTCGCCGTCTGGCCCGGGGACGTCCCGTTCTCCCGCGCCGTGAGCCTCTCCATCTCCGGCGGCGACAGGACCGACCTCTCCGCCATCGAGACGACCGTGCACGCCGGCGCCCACGCGGACGCGCCGTCGCACACCACGGCGGGCGGAGCGACCATCGACGCCGTGGACCTGTCCACGTACGTCGGCCCCTGCGAGGTCGTCGACGTGGACGTCGCCCCCGGAGCGCGGATCCGGCCGGACGACCTGCCCGACGGCCTCGACGCCCCCCGCCTCCTCTTCCGCACCGGCACGTTTCCCGATCCGGACGACTTCAACGAGGACTTCGCCGCCCTCGCCCCGGAGACGATCGACGTGCTCGCCGCCCGCGGCGTCCGCCTCGTGGGCATCGACACGCCCTCGATGGACCTCTTCGACGACCGCGATCTCGTCGCCCACGCCGCGCTCGCCCGCCACGGGATCGCGAATCTCGAGGGCCTGGTCCTCGACGGCGTCCCGGCGGGCCCGCACACGCTCGTCGCCCTCCCGCTGAAGCTCCGCGGCGCCGACGCCTCGCCCGTGCGCGCAGTATTGATCACCGGTTTGCTGCAGCCCGAACTCGCCCCTGCCGACCAATGAGTAGTAGACTTTTGTGGTTGGTGCCAGGTGGGTGGGGCTCCGGGCGCCGTGGAGGACATGATGCGTCGCGTGGTTACCTGCCTCGCGTTCGCGGTCGCCGTGGCCGCGTTCGCCGTCTCTTCGTACGCCCGGACCGTCGACCAGGTCATCCCCCTGGGCGGCGCCGCCGAGGGCACGGTCGCGTCCGGAAAGGCGGCCACCGTCGGGATCCTTCTCCCCGCCGGCGCCCGGAAGGTCTCCGTCGACATCCGCTTCGACCGGAAGTCCGGCCTCGACCCTCTCGTGAGCCTCTACGCCCCGGACGGTTCGGAGATCACGCCCGATGCCATCGAGGCGGCCGGTGGCAAGCTGAAGGCCTCCTCCTCCCGCATCGGGATGAAGAAGCTCCCCGTCCCGGTGAGCGGACTCTACAAGCTCGTGCTCCGCGGGAAAGACGGCACCGCCGGCGACTACCGGCTGAAGTGCCGCGGCGGCGCTGCGAAATTCCCGAAGTCCGAGGGCGAACTCGACACGCCCGCCGGTTTCGTGGAGTACCGCGTCGACGTGCCCGACGGTTCGTTTCTCACGGTCAACCTCGGTCCCGCGAAGGGCTCGGAGCTGGTGCCGGACATCGAGGTCCGGACCGCCGGCGGCCACTCGCTCGACCTCGGGGAGTACGTGAGGCGGAAGAAGGCGAAAACGTCGCTGCGGAAGCTCCCCCTTCCCTTCTTCGGCGGGTACATCCTTCGGGTCGTCAGCGCGGAAGGCGCCGGGGGCTACAAGCTGGCGGTCAAGGTGAAGGCGAAGAAGATCAAGGATGACCCCGACCGCCCGGTCGCGGACGCCGGCGATGTGGTCGTCATCCGTCCCGGTGAGACGACCGTCCTCGCCGGTGACGGTTCGCCCGGAGCCACGTTCGCCTGGGAGCGGGTCAGCGGCGAAGGCGCGGACCTGTCGGACGCCGACGTGGCGACGCCCTCGTTCACCGCCCGCCAGGAGGGCGGCACGCACGCCTTCCAGCTGGTGACGACGCTGAACGGCGTCCTTTCGATCGCGGACACCGCGGTCGTCGAGGTCAACCAGCCGCCGGTCGCCGTCGGCGGACCCAGCCGGTCGGTGGAGACCGACGCGACGGTCACGCTCGACGGCACGGAGTCCTTCGACCTCGACTCCGATCACGACCTGGACTACCTCTGGCGCCAGATCTCGGGCCCGTCGGTGACCCTCGCGGGGTCGACGACGTCCACGGCGTCGTTCGCGGCCCCCTCCGCGGCGGGCGTGCTCGTGTTCGAACTCGTCGTCTCCGACGGCTTCCTCGCCTCGGAGGCGGACCGCGTGGTGATCGGCGTGAACCGTATCGTCGCGGACGCCGGCCGGCCGGTGGTCGTCACCCCGAAGGACTCCGTCTGGCTGTCCGGACTCCGCACCCCCGGAAGTCCGGACGAGTTCGCCTGGTCCCGCATCGACACCGAATCGCCGTCGTTCCAGCTGGCCGTCACCGACGAGCCCGTCACAGGATTCTCGTCACCGCGCCAGCCCGGGATCTACCGCTTCCGCCTGATCGTGGACGGCGAGGCCGCGGCCGCGGACGAAGTGATCGTCATCGTCTCGAACCTGGCGGCGAACGGTGAGCCCCGCGCGAACGCCCCGGCCCTGTCCACGTCCGCCACCGGAGCCGCCTTCACCCTCACCTCCGGGAGCACGGACCCCGACGGCGACGCGCTTCGGTACGAGTGGAGGCAGATCGCCGGCGCCGCCACGCCTCTCTCAGGAGCCGGAGGATCGCGCTCCGGGACGACCCCGGACAGCGCGGACGTGCTGCGCTTCCTCCTGATGGTCCACGACGGACGGAAGTACGGTCCGCCCGACCAGGCGACCATCGCCGTCGGGTCGCCGACGGCTCCGATCGCCCACGCCGGTCTCGACGGCTCCGGCCAGCCCGGTGACTCGATCGTCCTCGACTCGAGCGGCTCCACGGCGGCTACGGGACGGGCGATCACCTCCCGCCACTGGAGTCAGCTGACCGGAAACCAGCTCTGGGACGTGGCGAAGGACGACGCCGGGTTCGACGAGACGGCGATCGCACCGTCGATCACCGTCCCGACGACCATTTCCTCCCTCACGCCGGATCGCTCGATCCTCTTCGCGCTCACCGTCACCGACGACAATGGAGCGGAGAGCGAAGCGGACTTCGTCGTGGTCACCTTCGAGGATCTGCCCGGCAACGCGCAGCCCTCCGTCACGGCCGCCGCCGATCCCGAACTGGTGCGCCCCGGCGCCGCGGTCTCCCTCGTCGGCACCGCCGACGACGCGGACGGCGATCCGCTGACGTACGCCTGGGAGCAGTTGAGCGGGCCGGAGACGGCCGCGCTCACGGACGACACCACCGACACGGCGACGCTCATCGCCCCGGCCACGGCGGGCCAGTACACCTTCCGCCTGACGGTCTCCGACGGCACCGGCGAGCCCAACGGCACGGCCTCCGCCATCGCCCGGCTCCGCGTGAACGCGGCGCCCGTGATCGTCGCGACCGTCACGCCGCCGCAGGGTCCCCCGGGGACGACGGTGACCCTCGACGGCAGCGGGACCACCGACCCGGACGGCGACACCCTCACATGGTCCTGGGCCGAGCTTCCCACCGGCAACCCGTCGGTCCCGATCGTGAACGCCGAGACGTCGACGGCGTCCTTCCTCGCGCCGCCCTTCCCCTACGGAAAGTCGATCGCCAAGCGCACCCGGAAGTACCGCCTGACCGTCGCGGACTCGCTGGGCCCGGTCTCGGCGGACGTGGTGTTCGTCCCGAACACGACGCCGACCACCGCGGGCATGACGGTCTCCAAGGTGAAGATCCGGTACGACGCCACGGACCCGGCGGTCTTCACGCTCCCGAGCATGGTCGATGTGGACGGCGA
>JBDLIY010000026.1:0-16993 GCA_039714635.1 Planctomycetota bacterium | reverse complement strand
ACCGGCAGCGGGCGCTGCCCCTCGCGCTGATGCTGCTGGCGGAGGCCCCGAAGCCGGCGGCGGCGTTCCCGGCCCTGCTCGCGATGAAAACGGCGGCGGTGGTGCTCGCTCTCGCGGGCGCCGGGACGGGGCTCGTGGCGCTGGCCGACCCGGGACCGGACCCCGCTCCGTCGCCCCCGGCGCACCACGCCGCCCCGCCCCCGAACGCGCCGGCGCCCGCCACGACCGAGGTCGACGACGACCCGGCGCCGCCGCCCGGCGCGTCCGCTCCGAAATCGACGTCTCCGTTCGCGGGGATGGTCCGGATCCCCGGCGGACCGTTCCGGATGGGGATCGACGAGGACCGGTTGCTGAAGTTGCTGGAAGGTCACCGCCTACTGCGCGGCCCCGACCGCGAGATCTGGATCGAGATGCTCCGCGTGGAGACGCCGGAGCACGAGGTCGTCACGGAGGAGTGCTTCGTCGACGTCCACACGGTGACGAACGCGCAGTACCGCCGGTTCCTCGAAGACTCGCAGAAGTCGACCTTCGTCACGAAGACCGGCACGAACACGATCGCCCGGATCGCGGCGGAGGTCCACGGCGAGGCCTCGGCCGACCCCTGGCTCGCGGAGTCGATCTTCTGGATCAACGAAGCGAGGCTCCTCGCGCGGTGGAAGGAGATCCGGGCGGCGAACGAGTCGCGGATCCGGGATATCCTCGGCGGGTTCAACCAGTTCCTGCCGAAACCGGCGTGGAAGAAGACGCTCCTCGACCTTCCGGACAAGCAGCGGGCCGAGGGCTGGGTGACGTTCCGCCTGCCGAAGGGTCTCTCCCTCACGGTGTACGCGCGCCCGATTCCGGACCACTGGAAGAAGGGCGTGCTTCCGAAGGGGAGGGAGACGAGCCCGGTCGTCTGGGTCACGGCGGAGGACGCGGACGCCTACGCCGCCTGGGCCGGGAAGCACGTGGTCACGGAGGCGGAGTGGGAGAGGGGCGCGCGCGGTCCGCAGGGCTGGCTCTGGCCCTGGGGCCCGACGTGGAACTGGAGTACGCAGCGGAACTTCCTCGTGTGGATGAGGGCCGACCCGTGGCCGAAGGGGCCGGCGGCGCCGTTCCTGAATCTCCCGGTGGACGTGACGCGTTGCGCGGGCTCCGCCTCGCCGTACGGCCTGATGCACATGCTGGGAAACGTGCGGGAGTGGACGTCGTCGGTCCCGGTCCTCTACCCCGGCTCCACCGCGAAGAAGCGGGACTGGCACGGCTCCGCCGGCTGCCGCGTCCTGCGCAGCACCTCCTACGGGGACGGCCAGGTCTCCGGCGACGGAAAGCGCAGACCCTTCCTCGAACTGATGCACCGGAACACGGCCCGGGCCCTCGAGGGATCGCCGGGCGCGGGAATCGGTGTCACCGCGCGGTTCGCGGCTGTCGGCTTCCGTTGCGCGAAGGACCCGCAACCGGCCCGGGACGTCCTGGCTCATCGTGTGGCCCGCCTGGAGGCGGAGGGCGCCCTCTCCCCGAAGCTCGGTCTCGACCTCCCGCGGACGCTCGGGATGGAGAAGGTCGACGACGCGCCGGAGGCCACGGACACGATCTTCGTCCTCGGCCGGACGCTCGCGATCGGGTTCGTGCCGTTGAAGAAGATCGTCGAGCTTGACGGTGTGGAGGTCCTCGGCTGGCTCTGGTGGAACGCGGACGTGAAGCTCCGCGTCGCGAACGGGGCCCCGATCGGGTGCGGTCCGCGGGGACTCCTGGTCGGCCGGCGGGACGGCGAGCTGGGTTTCTTCGCGCCGGCGGCCCGGGGCCCGGAGCTGGTCGGCGTGCCGCTGAAGGGAGAGCCCGCCCCCGCCCTGCGGCCCGCCGGTCCGTCGGATGTCGCGCCCGGCCTGACGTTCGCCGACGGGACGATCGTGATCCGCGTCGATCACCGTCTCCGCGACGGCACGCGGCATCTCACGCGCCGCCTCACGCTCCCCCTGAGGTTCGAGGGCCCCGACCTCCCGACCAAGGCCTGGCGAAAGTGACACATCGCTGACAGGCGTCGGTTTGCCACTTCACTGCGCCGGCCCCGGCCCGCGGGCCCTCGACACAACGCAGGCCAGTGCCCGTCGGCGTTGTGACGGCCCGGACTCTCCCGGACCCCAGTGAGCTCCCCGTGGTGGCAAACCGACGCCTGTCATCACTCTGCCGCTCCCCGTGGTGGCAAACCGACGCCTGTCAGCACTCTGCCGCCAAACCGACGCCTGTCAGCGGTGTTCCGTTGAGATCAAACGATTGTTTGAAATGTGGGGAGTCTGCGGTAGATTCGGGAATTCAAACAAACGTTTCATCCAACGGGAGCCGAGCATGGCCACCGACGATTTGCGGGACACGCGCGAACGACTGCTCGACGAAGCCGAACGCCTCTTCGGAGAGCGCAGCATCGCCGAGGTCTCCCTCCGCGAGATCACGAGCGCCGCCGACGCCAACATCGCGTCCGTGAACTACCACTTCGGATCGAAGGACGGCCTCGTCCGTGAGGTCTTCGCCCGCCGCATGGGGCCGCTCAACGACGAGCGGCTGCGCCTCCTCGACGAGATCGAGGCCGAAGCCGGCGACGAGCCCCCTCCCCTCGAACAGATCCTCCGGATCTTCGCCGGGCCCACGCTGCGCATGGCGCGCCGGTACCCGGGCTTCATGATGCTCGCCGGCCGCTATCACCTCGACACCCGGGCGGAATGCGTCGAGATCATGCACTCCCCGCGCTTCCACGAACTCGTCCAGCGCATCCGGGCCGCCCTCATCCGCAGCTTCCCCGCCTCCGACGAGTCCACCCTCTGGTGGGCGATGCACTTCGTCGTCGGGATGATGCTCCACACCTGGATGGGCGGGAAGGAGATGGAGACTCTCTCCGGCGGCATCGCCCGGTGGGAGAGCGACGAGAAGATGATCGAACGACTCGTCGCCTTCGGCGCCGCCGGCTTCCGCCGCCTCGTGGAGGTCGAGTCATGAGGCGACTCGCGCTCCTTCTCCTCCTCGTCGCGGCCACCGGCTGCCTCACGCCGGCCGAGCCCGACGCCCCCGAGCCGCCCGTCGAGCTGCCTTCGTCCTGGACCACCGGGGAAGTCCCGGACGAGTTCGGCGTCACGGAAACGTGGTGGGAGGACTTCGGCGACCCGCGGCTCTCCGCCGTCGTCGACACCGCGCTCCGCGACAACCCCTCCCTCGTCGCCGCCGAAGCCCGCGTCCGGCAGGCCGCCGCCCAGGCCACGATCGCCGGGGCGGAACTCTACCCCTGGGCCGGCGGTGGCGCTCAGAGCGGCAAGGCGACGCAGTTCATCGGCAAGTCGCCGATGGCCGAGCCGACCGCCCGATACGAGAGCCACGGCGTCGAGCTGAACCTCAGCTGGGAGCTCGACCTCTGGGCGCGAATCCGCTCCGGCGAGGCGGCGGCCATCGCCGACGTGGAAGCGGCCCGCGCCTTCTACCACGGCGCCCGCAACTCCCTCGCCGCGCAGACCGTGAAGGTCTACCTCACCGTGATCGAGTCCGAACGCCAGGTGAGAGTGGCCGTCGACAACCTGGCCTCCGCCGAGGGGCTCCTCGAGCGGATCCGCGACCGCTTCGGCGAAGGCCTCCGCTCCGCGCTCGACCTGAAGCTCGCCGAGAGCGAAGTCTCCACGGCGCGGGCGCTTCTCACCTCCCGGCAGCGCGCCCTGGACGCCACGAAACGGCAACTCCAGACGCTGACCGCCCGCTACCCGGACGGCGCCACGACGCAGGCCGACCGCCTGCCGGACTCCCCGGACCGCGTGCCCGCCGGCATCCCGGCCGACATCCTGGCCCGGCGGCCGGACCTCGTGGCCGCGGAGCGGCAGTACGTCGCGGCGTACTACCGCGTCGAGGAGGCGGAGAAGTCCCTCTATCCGCGCATCACGCTCACCGGCTCCGCGGGACTCGCCAGCGACGAACTCGACGACCTGATGAGCGGCGACTTCGGCGTCTGGTCGATCGTCGGGTCGCTCAGCCAGCCGCTCTTTCAGGGCGGCCGACTCCGCGCGAACATCCGCTCGGCCGAGGCGCGCCGGGACGAGCAGGTCGCCGAGTTCGCGAACGCCGTCCTCTCGGCCCTCGCCGAGGTCGAGACGTCCCTCGCCGCGGACGCCTTCCTCGCCCGCCAGGAAGCCGAGATCCAGGGACTCGTCGAGGAGGCCGGGGACAGCGTGGAGCTGTCCGAAGAGCGCTTCCTCTCCGGCCTCTCGAGCTTCCTCGGCGTGCTCGAGGCGCGCCGCCGCCACTTCACCGCGCAGAGCGAACTCCTGCGCACACGACTGGACCGTCTGAACTCCCGTGTGGACCTCTATCTCGCTCTCGGCGGCGGCTTCCACCGCTCGGCCGTCGAGGAGGAAGCGCCATGATCGCCCGGATCCTGAAGATCGTCCTGCCCCTCGTCGTCCTGGCCGGCGCCGGCGGCGCCTCCGCCTGGCTCATCATGTCGAAAGAGGAGCCGAAGGCGCGGCCGCCCGAGGATCGGCGGCCCCTGGTGGAGGTCGTTTCGACGGCGAAGACCGACACGCGCCTCGAGGTCTCCGTCTACGGCACCGTCCGGCCGCGGACCGAGATCGTCGTGGTCCCGCAGGTCTCCGGCCGCGTCGACCATGTCTCCCCCACGCTCCGGGAGGGCGGCTTCTTCCCGAAGGGCGAGGTCCTCCTGAAGATCGACGACCGCGATTACCGCCTCGCCGTGACGCAGGCGAAGGCCGGGATCGCGCAGGCGAAGGCGCAGCTCGACCGGGAGCGGGCCGAGGCCGGGATCGCGAAGCGGGAGTGGGAGAAGTACGGGAAGGGCGAGCCGAACGACCTCGTGCTGCGAAAGCCGCAGGTCGCGCAGGCGGAAGCGAACCTCGCGTCGGCGGAGGCCACCCTCGAATCGGCGAAACTCTCCCTCGAGCGCACCGTGATCGAGGCGCCCTACGCCGGCCGCGTCCGTTCCCGCAGCGTCGACCTCGGCCAGTTCGTCGCCGTCGGAACCCCGGTCGCCACGATCTACGCCACGGACTTCGCCGAGGTCCGGCTGGCGATCCCCGACGACCGCGTCGCGTTCCTCGACCTGCCCCTCACCCACAGCTACGCGCACCCCGACACCGAAACCGACGGCGGCACCGGGCCCGAGGTTCGCCTCGTCGCGGTGTTCGGCGGAGAGGAGGTCGAGTGGCGCGGCCGCATCGTCCGGACCGCCGCCGAGCTCGACCCGAAGACGCGAGTCGTCTATGTCGTCGTCCGCGTCCGCGACCCCTACGGGCTCGAGTCCGGAAGCCGGACTCCCCTCCTCATCGGCACGTACGTCCGGGGCATCATCCCGGGGCGCGCGTCGAAGGATGTCGTGGTCCTTCCGGGCGGAGCGCTGGTCGACCGGGACCGGGTCCTCGTGGCCGACGACGAGGACCGGATCCGTTTCCGGACCGTGAAGGTTCTCGCCCGCCGGAACGACGAGGTGATCGTCTCCGGCGGCCTCGACGCGGGCGAGCGGGTCATCGTGACGCCGATCGAGTTCGCGGTGGACGGCGCGAAGGTCCGCGTCGCGAAGGGCGAGGGAACCGACCGATGAAGGGCCTCGTCAACTGGTTCATCGACAACCCCGTCGCCGCCAACCTGCTGATGGTCTTCATCATCGCCGGCGGCGGGCTGACGCTCATGGATCTGAAGCAGGAGGTCTTCCCCGACGCCGCGCCGGACCTCATCACGGTGACGGTGGTCCATCCGGGCGCCACCCCGGAGGAGATCGAGGAGGGCATCTGCCTGAAAGTCGAGGAAGAGGTCGAAGGGCTCGAGGGAGTGAAGCGCGTCACCTCCATGGCCGCCGAGAACATCGGGCAGGTCAGCCTGGAACTTCTCCAGGGCGTCGACAAGGACGAGGTCCTCGACGACGTGAAGACGAAGGTGGATTCCATCTCCACCTTCCCGGCCGATGCGGAGAAGCCGGTCATCGTCGCGATCGACATGATCAACACGGTGATGGAACTCCTCGTCGCCGGCGAGACGGACCCCGTCACGCTGCACCGGATCTCCCGCGAGATCCGCGACGAACTCGCGGCCAAACCCGGCATCAGCCTCGTGACGATCACGAACGACGTGGCCAAGGAGATCTCCATCGAGATCTCCGAAGACGCGCTCCGACGCTACGGCCTGACCTTCGACGACGTCAGCGCGGCGGTTCGCGGGAACTCCCTGAACCTGGCGGGCGGGACGGTCAAGACGCGCGACGGGGAGATCCTCCTCCGCGCGAACACGCAGGCCTACGTGGGGCGCGAGTTCGAGGACATCCTCCTGCTCCGCTCCCATGACGGCACGCGCGTGCGCCTCGGCGACGTGGCCGACGTGGTGGACGCCTTCGAGGACGTCGACCACTCCTCGACGCTCGACGGGAAGCCGTCCTACACGATCGCGGTCGCGCGGATCGGGGACCAGAGCACGCCGGCCGTCGCCCGCACCGTCTTCGACTACGTGGAGGAGAGGAGCCGCACGCTGCCCGGGGGCATCACCCTCACGGTGGGGAAGGACTGGTCCGACCTCCTCCGCCAGCGCCGGGAACTCCTGCTCAAGAACGGGAAGTGGGGCCTCGTCCTCATCTTCGCGATCCTGACGCTGTTCCTCCGTTTCCGGCTGGCGGCGTGGGTGGCCGTCGGACTCCTGACGGCGCTGCTCGGCGCCATCTGGATGCTGCCGGGCACCGACGTGACCGTGAACATGATGTCGCTCTTCGGCTTCATCGTCGTGCTCGGCATCCTCGTCGACGACGCGATCGTGGTGGGCGAGAACATCTACTACCACAGCCGCCGGGGCCTCGCCGGAGCGGAGGCCGCGAAGAAGGGCGCGCACGAGGTGATGAAGCCGGTCGTGCTCGCCGTCCTCACGACGATCGCCGCGTTCGTCCCGATGCTCACGCTGCCCGGCACCATGGGCAAGTTCGCGCGCGTGATCCCCATCGTCGTGATCTGCTCGCTGACGTTCTCCCTCGTGGAGTCCCTGCTGATCCTGCCCCGACACCTCTCGCACCTGAAGCCGCCCACCGGAAACCGGCGCGGCTGGGGGCCGTTCCGGTACTGGGTCGCGCTCGCTTCGATCTTCGGCAAGGGCATGGAGTGGGTCGCGCAGCGCGCCTACCGCCCGGGCCTCCTCGTCGCGCTGCGGTGGCGCTACCTCACGCTCGCCGTGGGCGTCGCGATGCTGATCCTCACCGTGGGCGTCTTCTCGGGCGGGCTCATCGAATTCGTCTTCTTCCCCCCCATCGAAGGCGACCAGATGATCGTCTCCATCACCATGCCCGAGGGGACGCCGGCCCGGCGGACGAGTGCGGTGCTCGCGCGGGTCACGGACAGTCTCGAGGTCGTCCGGAAGAAGGCCGAGGCCGACGCGCCCGGCTCGGTCTTCCGGCACGTCCTCGCGACCCTGGGAAGCCAGCCGCAGGCCGCCGACCTGCTCGAGAACCTGGGAAAGGCATCGAACGCGAACGCGAGCCGGGCGGAGGTGTTCGTGCTCCTCCACCCGCCGGAGAAACGGAACGGCGTGACCGCGGAGGACCTGATGCGGGACCTCCGGGCGGAGGTCGGCGAGATCCCGGGCGTGCGCGACATCAAGTACGACGTCGCGATCCACCGGACCGGCCTCCCGATCAGCGTGCAGTTCCGGAGCGACGATCTCGGTGCGCTCCGCGCGGCGGCGGACCGCATGAAGGGCGAGCTCGAGAAGTTCGCCGGCGTCTTCGACACCTCGGACGACATGCTGCCGGGCAAGGTGGAGTACCGCCTCTTCGTGAAGCCGGGCGCGGAGGCGCTGGGGATCACGCAGGCCGACCTCGCCCGCCAGGCGCGGCAGGGCTTCTACGGCGACGAGGCCCAGCGGATCCAGCGCGGACGCGACGACGTCAAGGTGATGGTCCGCTATCCGAAGGCGGAGCGAAGGTCCCTCGCGGACCTCGAGAACATGCGGATCCGCCGACCCGGGGGAGGCGAGGTTCCGTTCTCATCCGTCGCCCGGGTCGAGGTGGGCCGGAGTCCGGCCGTCATCCACCGGGCCGACGGGGCGAGGACCGTCAACGTCAGCGCCGACGTCGACCTGGTCGTCGCCAACCCGAACGAGATCATCGCCCGGCTTCGTGAGAAGGGCGGTTTCCTCGAGCGGCTCACCGGCGACTTCCCCGGCGTCACCTGGCGGCTCGAGGGCGAGCAGCGGGAGCAGGCCGAGACGCTCACCGGCCTGCGGAACGGATCCGTCATCGCGGCGCTGCTCATCTTCACGCTGCTCGCGCTGGCGTTCGGATCGTTCGTCCAGCCGCTGATCGTCCTGATCGCGATCCCGTTCGGGATGGTGGGCGCGATCATCGGCCACATGCTGCTCGGACTGGACCTGACGATGCTCTCCTCGATCGGCCTGCTCGCGATGTCCGGCGTCGTCGTGAACGACAGCATGATCCTGGTGGACTTCGTGAACCGGGGCCGGGCGTCGGGCCTGAGCACCTGGGACGCGATCGTCGAAGCCGGACCGCGGCGCTTCCGCCCGATCATCCTGACATCGCTGACCACCTTCGCGGGACTGACGCCGCTGCTGCTCGAGACGAGCGTCCAGGCCCAGTTCCTGATCCCGATGGCGGTGTCCCTGGGCTTCGGCGTGCTGTTCTCGACGTTCGTGATCCTGGGGCTGGTCCCGGTCTTCTACCTGATCCTCGAAGACATCGGGCGGGGGCTCGGGGTCAGACCCCGCGAGGTCTGACCCCGGGGGAACCGGCTACTCCACCACCAGCTCGCTCTCGAGATTGATCGGGCTGGCCACGTTGAAGTAGTTCGGAGACGTCTTCTTCACGACCTCGTGCAGTTCCGCGAACTGCTCGGGCGTGCCGTCGCCCTTGATGCGGACGGTGCAGGTGATCGTGTCGTAGCCCGGCTTGACCGTGTCCGAGAGGCCGAGGAAGCCGCGAAGGTCGATGTCGCCGCGCGCCTCGACCGAGAGGGACTCGATCGTGATGCCCTGCATCGCCGCGCCGGCCACGTAGCCGACCGCCATGCAGCCGTTCATCGATCCCAGCAGGTACTCCTGCGGGTTCGGGTACTCGTTCTTCCCGAAGAGCTCGGTCGGCTCGTCGGTGCGGAAGGTGAAGGGCCGATCGAGGTCCTCGCCTCCGAGGGCCATCCGCGTGATCTCCGTCTCGCACTGCGTCTGGCCGAGCCAGTTCGTCGTCACGACGAAGTTCACCATCCCCTGCTCCGGGTTCTCGCCGATCGCGCCCGCGGCCTCGGTGAGCCCCGCCACGTCGATCCCGTTCACGTTCGTCTTCACGGCCTGGTCCATGGTCACTCCTTCTCTTTCGTTTCGAGTACGTCCGTTCGGGAAGGAGGAACACGGACCCCGGCCGGAGACCGCACGAGAAAACGGAAAGGGGGCGGCCCCCGGGTTCGAGGATTCGCGGATTCCCCGCCGGACGGTTTGACACGCGACCCGCCCTCGGAGTACGAACGCTCCGTGCCCAGAGCCGTCGCGATCCTCGTTCTGCTCGCCTGTGTCCCGCTCCTCCCCGCATGCGGGGGCGATCGGGAACCGGACCTCCCCCGCCACCGCGTGCACGTGCTCGCCCTCGACGGGGCCGACCTGGACATCGTCCGGGGCCTCGTGGCCGCCGGCCGCCTTCCGAACTTCGCCCGGGTCCTCGCCGAAGGAGCGTCGGGCGGACTCCTCTCCGAGGCCCCCCGGCACGCCCCCGTCGTCTGGACGACCGTCGCGACCGGCCGCCCGGCGAGGGAGCACGGCGTCGACGAACTCGTGGTCGCCGACCGCGCCGCGAACCGCCTCCGGCCCGTCGCCTCCCACATGAGGCGCACCGAGGCGCTGTGGGACATCGCGTCCGCCGGAGACCGCGAGGTCCGGGTCACCGGGTGGCCGGGGACCTGGCCGCCTGAACCGGTGAACGGCACTCTCGTCCCGGACCGGTTCCACGCCGGCGTTCCCGAAAACGACCTCCTCGTCCATCCCGGGTCCCTGAAGAAGACGCTGCTCTCACGGATCCGCCGGCCCGGCGACCTCCGGCTCCGCTTCGTCATTCCGCGGCGTGACGATCCGCGCGTCCGGGCGCTCGCCGCGGCCCTGGCCGTCGAGGAGACGCGCCGGGGAGTGGCCGACGCGATCGGGACGAACGCCGATCTCGTCGTCCGCTGGTCGGCGTTCCCGGGCGCCGTGAGCCACCTGTTCATGGGCGCGGCCAGCCCGAAACGGCCGAGCGTGAGCCCGGAGGGGTTCGAGCACAACGGCCAGGCCGTCGTCGGCGTCTACGACTACGTGGACGACGTCCTCGGGAGGGCGATCGGCGGTCTCGGGCAGGGAGCGGTGCTGCTCGTGGTCTCCCCGTACGGCTTTCGGCACGGGGTGCAGCGACCGGCGACGGACCCCGCTCCCGGGAGCTGCGACTCGGCCCTTCAGCACCGGCCCCGGGGGTTCGTCCTCGCGTTCGGCGATGGCGTGCGCCCCGGCGCCAGGATCGGGGGAGCCCGGGCGATCGACATCGTCCCCACGGCTCTCCGGCTCCTCGGCCTGCCCGGCGCCAGAGACCTCGGCGGGCGCTACCTCTCGGAGGCCTTCCTCGACGACCGGCCGGGCCCGACCGTGCCGACCTGGGAGACGGGCCGGTACGAGCGCCAGTTGTCGACGATCGCAGGGACCGGAGAGGAGCGAAAGGCCCTGCTCGCGCAGTTCCCGGAGCTCGCCTGGATCGGCAGCGCGACGCGGCTGCGCGGCCCCCTCGAGCAGGCGATCATCGCGCTCTCGGTGAGAGACTCCCGGGTGGCGCGACGCCTCCTCGAGACAGCGATCGAGAAGACGCCGGACGTCGCCGTCCTCCACGGTCTCCTCGGAGACCTCTACCTCTCGGTCCGCAACGAAGCTTCGGCGGAAGAAGCGTGGCGGGAGGCGATCCGCCTGGATCCGGGCGAAACCGCCTGGCGGGCCCGGCTCGCGCGCTTCCTCGGCGGGGCGGACCGGAACCCGGAGGCGCTCACGACGATCGACGCGGCGATCGCCGTCGAGCCGACCGACCCCGGCCTGCACGGGATCCGGGGCGATCTCCTGCTGAAGGCGGGCCGCGCCCCGGCCGGCATCGCGGCCCTCGCCCGGGCCGTCGAGCTGGAGCCGGACGACGTCCCGAACCGGATGCGTCTCGGGACGGAGTTGCTCGCGCGCGGCGCTCCGGATGGAGCCGAGGAGCAGTTCCGGGAGATCCTGCGGCTCGACCCCTTCATCCCCAGCGTCTGGAACAACCTCGGCGTCGCCCTGATCCGTCGAATCGAGGGTCTTGCGTCGGCCCGGCCCGGGACGCCCGGGGGGACCGCGAGAGAGGATGCGGTGGCATCGGCCCGACAGGCCCTCGACGAGGCGATCCGACGCTTCCCCGACTACGCCCGGGCCTGGTTCAACCGGGCCACCCTGAACCGGCTCGCGGGCGACCGGGCCGCGGCGCTCCGGGACGTGCGGAAGGCGTGCGAGCTGGACCCGGACTACGGGGCGGCCCGTCAGCTGCGGAAGGCGCTCGAGTAGGCGCCAGGGACGTTCAGTCCCCGCCGTCCCGTACGCCGCGGCGCTCCTGCATCTCGTCGGCGAGTTCGCGGTGGATCGCCATGTACTTCTCCGCCTCCTCCGTGCGGCCGAGGCGCCGGAGGGCCGTGGCCAGGGAGAAGACCACGCCCGCGTCCTTCGGGACGAGCTCCACCAGCCGGCGGTACGTCTCCACGGCGGGACCGAACCGATCGAACCGGAGGTAGTGTTCGCCGAGGCGCTTCAGGACGACGACGTTGTCGGGACGTCCGGCCAGGTAGTTCGCGTAATGCCGCTCGGCGACTTCCTCGTGGCCGAGGGTCGAGTGGATCGTCCCGAGGAGCGCCTCCGGCTCGAGCCAGGAGGGATCCGGACACAGACGCCGCGCCTCCCGAACCACGTCGAGAGCTTCTTCCGGCTTCTTCAGGGCGAGAAGCGTCCGACCGAGGCGGATCCGGTGCCGGGCGACCTCGGGTTGCCGACGGATGAGTTCCCGGAAGGTCTCCTCCGCCCCGACGAAGCTCATCGACCAGTGGAGGACGGCTCCGAGGGCGGCCAGGCACCGCAGGTCGAGGGCCTCGAGTTCCGACCGTTCGCGGGCGGGAAGCGACTCGTCCGCGATACCCTCCCGCGTGAGCGCGCGGCACCGCTGGAGGATGACCAGGCCAAGATCCGGCCGGTCCCCCGCGCCGCGCGGGATCTCCTCGCTCCAGTCGAGAAGGGCCCGGGCCAGGAGCAGGCGTGTCACACGGGGCCGGTGGCCCATCCGCCGGGCGACCGAGAAACCGAGCGCCGCGTCCCGGGCGTTCCCGGCCTCGAGGCCGACGCTCCCCCACAGGAACCAGAACGCCGGACGCTCGCACGCCCTCGGCTCGAGCGCCACGAGGCGATCGAGCCAGGCGCCGGCGTCCGCTTTCCCCGCCGCCGGGGCCGACCACTCAGCCTCCATCTCGCGGAGTTCGCGATCCAGGGAGTCCGCCGGGGCCGCCGACGCGGCCGCGGCCAGCAGGAACAGGGCGAGGGTGTAGACGAGTCGCATGACGTCGACCGATGATCCGCGGCCGGCGTTCCGTGTCAAGTCCGGCCGGTCCGCCTAAGATCCGGGGCATGAAACGTATGCTCCGCTGGCTCCCGATCTTTCTCGCGCTCGTCCTCGCGGCGTCGGCGGGGTACTACCAGCGCCGGACGGGGCCGACCCACCCCATCCGGGGCCGCCTCGACGTCGCCGGCGATCCGGTCCGGTTCCGTCTGCCCCGCAGCGGGACGACCGGCGAGGATCTCGAAATCGAGGTCCCGGCCGCGCGCGACCGCGCGGTGCTCCGCTACCGGCGCTACCCGACCGGGGACGACTGGACGGAAGTCCGCCTCGCCGGGCGCGACGGCGTCCTGAAGGGGACCCTCCCCTCCCAGCCTCCGGCGGGGAAACTCGAGTACCGGATCGTCTTTGAAGGCGGCGATCTGAAGCTGCCGGCGGACGACCCCGTCGTCGTCCGCTTCAAGGGCGCCGTGCCCGCGTGGTTGCTCATCCCCCACATCGCGGCGATGTTCCTCTCCCTCGTCATCGGCTTCCGCGCCACGTTCGCGGCCCTCGCCGGATCCCCCCGCCTGCTCCGGTACACGACGTGGACGGCGGCCCTCCTGACCGGCGGCGGCATGTTCCTCGGCCCCTGCGTCCAGAAGTACGCCTTCGGGGCGTTCTGGACGGGCTGGCCGAACGGGAAGGACCTGACGGACAACAAGATGCTCCTGCTCTGGATCGTCTGGATCGCCGCGCTCGCGGTGGTCCGGTTCGCGCGGTCCGGTCGGGCCGGACGCATCGCGGTCGTCGCGGCCACCGTCGTCATGATCGGCGTCTACCTGATTCCCCACAGCCTTCGCGGCAGTCAGCTGAATTACGAGCGGCTCGAAGACGGCGTCTCCGTGGAGGAGGCGATCGAGACCGGATGACCCGCTTGTCCGCCTCCCCGGGCGCGGCTACCATTCAGGGACGAGAGGAGGCACGCGATGGCGACCTACGTGCTGATGACGAAGCTGTCCTCGGAGTTGACGGTGAAGATCAAGGACCGGGCGGAGCTCGGCCGGGCCTGGCTGGACCGGGTGAGGGAGAAGTGCCCGGATGTGAAGTTCGTCTCCCACTACGCCCTGTTCGGGCCCTACGACTTCATGGACATCTACGAGGCGCCGGACGAGGAGACGGCGGCCAAGGTCTCCATGATCAGCCTGGCGAACGGCGCCCTGACCGCCGAGAGCTGGGTCGCGATCCCGTACCGGCGGATCCTCGAACTGGCGGAGGAGATCTGAGCTCCATGGGCCGACCGGCTTGAGCGGACTCTCTCTGCCAACCCTCGTCATGGCCTCGATCACCCTCTTCGTGGGGGCGGGCCATCTCTCTGTCTACCTCCGCCAGCGGCGCGAGCGCATCAGCCTCACGTTCGGTCTCCTCTGCCTGACCCACGGCGTCTACCTCCTGGGGGCCATCGGCGTCTACGAGACCGGCGTCGCCGGCGAGACGGAGTGGATGGTCCAGTGGCTCCGGATGGTCTTCGTCGCGATCATCCTGGCCGGGATCTTCTTCACGTGGTTCGCCTCCGAGTACGCCGGCGGGCGGGGCCGCCGGGCCGCCTTCTGGATCACGGTCGCCTACTTCCCGCCGCTGCTCGCCGCCCTCTTCCACGTCCGGGGACTGATGTGGAACGGGCCGCCGGGGATGACGACGCTCGACCTCCCGTTCGGGATCTCGATCGCCCAGCACATCGTCCCGCGGGGACCGATCCTGCTGTACCTGATCGTCCCCTCGATGGCCGCGTGTTTCTTCGCGACGATGCTCGGCGTCCGGCTCCAGAAGGCCGGGGAGCGCGATCGGGGACGATTCCTCGTCGCGGCGACGCTCCTCTACGTGGCCGGGGGCATCTCGGACTCCCTGGTGCTGGTCGGGGTCTACGATTTCCTCTACGTCTACAAGTACACGTTCGTCGGGTTCATCGTCCTGATGACCTACTCCCTGGCGAGCGACCTCCTGAGCGCATCCCTGGTGAGGGACGCCCTGGCGAAGAGCGAGGAGCGCCTCGAGCTGGCGATGGAGGGATCGACCGACGGGCTCTGGGACTGGAGCCCGGCCGATGGCGAGGTCCACTTCAGCCCGCGCTGGTACGGCATGCTGGGCTACGAGTACCGGGAGTTCCCCGAGTGCTACGAGACCTGGGCCGACCTCCTGCATCCCGGGGACCGGCCGAAGACGGAGTCGTTCGTCGGGAACTTCATCGAATCCGGGGAGGAGTTCTTCTCGATCGAGTTCCGCATGCGGGCGAGGGACGGGGACTGGCGCTGGATCCTCGCGCGCGGCAAGGCGGTGCTGAGGGACGAACGCGGACACGTGTCGCGCATGGTCGGCACGCACGCGGACATCACGCCGATGAAGGACGCGGAGGCGGCCCTCGCGGAGAGCGAACACCGCTTCCGGAGCGTGGTGCAGTCCTCTCCCATGGGGATGATGCTCTACGAGCTCCGGGCGGACGACTCCCTGATCCTCGTGGACAGCAACCGCGCCGCCGACCGGTTCACCGGGATCGACACCCGGGCCCTCGTCGGCAGAACGATCGAGGATGCCTTCCCCGCCCTCGCTTCGACGAGGGTTCCCGCGATCTACCGGAAGGCGGCCCGGGACGGCGCGCCCTGGGAGGTCCAGGGCTTCACCTACGCCGACGACCACGTCCGCGGCGCCTTCGACCTCCACGCGTTCCAGACCTCGCCGGGTCGGATGGCCGTCCTGTTCCTCGACGTCACCGACCGCCTCCGCGCCGAGGAGGCCCTGCGTCGGAGCGAGGAGATGTACCGGAGCTACTTCCGGCTCGGGCTCATCGGCATGGCGATCACCTCCGCGGAGCGCGCCTGGCTGGAGATCAATCCCCGGCTGGCCGAGATGCTCGGCTACCCGGTGGACGAAATCCGGGAGATGGGCTGGGACGACGTCTCCCACCCGGAGGACATCGAGGAGGACCGCCGGGCCTACGAGCGCCTGGTCCGGGGCGAGATCGAGCAGTACTCGATGGAGAAGCGCTTCCTCGCGAAGCGGGGGGATGTCGTCCACACCGACCTCTCGGTCACGTGCGTCCGCCGGGAGGACGGGCACGTGGAGTTCGCGATCGCCCACCTGCAGGACGTCACCGAGCGGAAGGAGGCGGAGGAGTGGCTCCGCCAGTCCCAGAAGATGGAGGCGGTGGGACAGCTCGCCGGCGGCGTCGCCCACGACTTCAACAACCTTCTGCAGGCGATCCAGGGGTACACCGACGTCGCGCTCACCCAGATCGCCGACGAACACCCCGCGAGTGGCAACCTGGCCGAAGTGAAGCGGGCCGCGGGACGGGCCGCGACGCTGACGCGGCAGTTGCTCACCTTCAGCCGGCAGGAGGCGCTCCAGCCCGCCCACCTGAACCTGAACGACGTGATCGCCGACCTGCTCAAGATGCTGCGGCGCGTGATCGGCGAGCACGTCGAGCTGGTGGTCTCCGCCCAGCCCGGCCTGCGGCCGATCTTCGCGGACCCGGGCCAGGTCGAGCAGGTGATCCTGAACCTCTGCATCAACGCCCGCGACGCGATGCCGTCCGGCGGCCGCCTGTCGCTCGTCACGGAGAACGCGCGGCTCGCGGCCGATTTCGTCCGCGACCACCCCTGGGCCGCGGAGGGCGAGTACGTGGTCCTTCGCGTGGCCGACTCCGGCGAAGGGATCCTCCCGGAGATCCGGGACCGGATCTTCGAGCCGTTCTACACGACGAAGGAGGTCGGACAGGGAACCGGCCTCGGCCTGGCGACGGTCTACGCGATCGCGCAGCGCCACGAAGGGGGCATCGAAGTCGAGAGCGAGCCGGGCGAGGGCGCGATGTTCTCGTTCTACCTGCCGGTTCCGGCCGAGGCCCCGGCGGACGACGTTGCCCCGGACGAGGAGGCGGAGCCGGAGGGCGGCACGGAGACGATCCTCCTGGCGGAGGACGACGCGGCGGTCCGGTCCCTCGTGATCTCCCTGCTCGAGGATGTCGGCTACCGTCTTCTCGTGGCGGAGAACGGTGCCGAAGCGATCCGGCTCTTCGAGGAGGACCCGGACTCGGTCGACCTCGTGCTGGTGGACGTGATCATGCCGAAGAAGGGCGGCCGGGAGGTCTACCACGCGGTCCGGGGCCTGCGTCCGTCGATCCCGGTCCTCTTCACGACGGGCTACAGCTTCAACGCGCTGGAGAAGGAGCGCATCCCCGGGAGCACGGGGCAGATCATCCGCAAGCCGTACGCTCCGAACGATCTCCTCCACCGGGTGCGGGAGGCCCTCGACGAGGTGGAGTGACGGGGCTCACAACGAGTTGCAGCCCGTGGGCCGGACCGTCCTGCCGGCGAGGATGGCGCCGGCGTGATCGCACCGTCCCCCGCAGGGGTAACGAGGACGGTGGCTGCGCCATGCTCGGCCCCGATGAGG
>JBDLIY010000025.1:0-17202 GCA_039714635.1 Planctomycetota bacterium | reverse complement strand
GTAGTCCCAGCCGAAGCGCTCGTATCGTTTGAGGTCGCCCATGGGAGGATTCTACGGATTCCCGTCGTCCAGGACTCGTCGCGCCCCGTCCGACGGAGAAATGTGTACCTGCTCCAAGACTTGATATATCTCAACCCATCCTTGACAGAAGGACAGATTGCCGTAGTCTCCCAGGCATGAGCCTTCACCCGGTCTTGACGGAGCGGCTGAACGAAGCGCTTGCGCCGACGAGCGTCTCCCTCGGAACTCCCCGGGACGCCCGTCTGCCGGATGTTCCGGGAAAGGTCCATGCCGTGATCGGGATGCGCCGGGCGGGCAAGACGACCTTCCTGCGGCAGCACCAGGAGCACGTGCGCCGAGAGGTGGGCCCGGAGCGCGCACCCTACCTGAGCTTTGACGATGACCGGCTGGCCGGAATCGGTGTCGATCAGCTTTCACTGCTTCTCGAGGAGTACTACCGGAGATATCCCGGACTCCGCCAGCAGCAGCCGGTGCACCTGTATCTCGACGAGATACAGTTCGTGCCGGACTGGGAGCGGTTCGTCCGGCGGACGATGGACTCAGAGGCGGTCCGGTTTGTCGTCTCCGGTTCCTCGGCCCGGATGCTGTCGCGCGAAGTTCACACCTCCCTCCGTGGGCGCGGCCTGGCGACCGTAATCCGCCCCTTCGGCTTTCGCGAGTACCTGCGACATCGCGGAGAGGAGCCGGATCGTCCGCCGGGGCACTGGACCGCGGCCGACCGGTCGAGGATCGAGAACCGCTTCCTGGCCTACCTCGACGAAGGCGGATTCCCGGAGGTGCAGGGGCAGCCCGTGCGCCTGCGCTTCGAAGTCCTCCAGGGATACGTGGACACCGTCCTGTTCCGCGACGTGGTCGAGCGGTATCGGGTGACCCAGGTGGCCGCTCTCCGCTGGATCGTTCGACATGGCCTGCGGAACCCGGCCGGCTCGCTCAGCGTGCATCGGCTCCACCAGGATCTGCGATCGCAGGGACTCGGCATCGGCAAGGATGCGGTCCACGAACTGTTCGGACATCTTCTGGACGCGTTCCTGCTCTCCTCCGTTCATCTCGCGACCGAGTCGGAGCGTCGGCGCAACTCGAACCCGAGGAAGGTCTATCCCGCGGACCCCGGTCTGGTCCATGCCTTCGACTCGAGCGGCCGCTCGAACGTGGGCCACACGCTCGAGGTCGCGGTGCTGAACGAGATCGAGCGCCGGGGCACGGAAGTGGGCTACGTCAAGACCCGCGGCGGACGGGAAGTGGACTTCCTCTTGAGGTCACCCGGGGAAGATCCGGAGCTGATCCAGGTCTGTGCGGACGCCCGTGATCCCGAGACCGCCCGACGGGAGCTGGCGGCGCTGCGCGAGGCCGGGGCGGAGCATCCCCACGCGACGCAGCGTCTCCTGACGCTCAACCGGGACGGCTTTCCGCCGGGCGACACCGGTTCCGTCGTCACGCAGTCCGTCTGCGAGTGGCTTCTGGAGGGGGGAACGGCATGAGATCGACGAATCAGCGCCGGAAAGGAGGCGGCATGGTGCACCAGGACGAGATCACCCTCGACACGCGCGGGCACGGGGAGATGCACGACATCACGGGCGAGGTGGCGGCGATCGTGCGGACCTCGGGGGTCGCCGCGGGGCTCGTGAACGTCTTCAACGTCGGGAGCACCGGCGTGATCGGGACGATCGAGTACGAGCCCGGCCTGGTCCGCGACCTGCCCGAAACCCTGAACCGCCTCATGCCGCCGAGCCGCGACTACGGCCACGAACTGGCGTGGCACGATGGGAACGGGCACTCGCACCTGCAGGCCTCGACCCTCGGGCCCGACCTGACGGTCCCGGTGAAGGGCGGGGAACTCGTCCTCGGCACCTGGCAGCAGATCTTCCACCTGGACTGCGACAACAAGGCGCACCGGCGGCGCGTTCAGGTGACGGTGATGGGCGAGTAGCTCAGAAGCCGGTCAGTTCCGGATCACGCTCCAGGTGCAGACGTCGCTGCGGCAGACGACCTTTCGCTTCCCGTTCCGCACGGCCTCGCCGCAGGCGGGACAGACGTCGTCGGGATCGCCCGCGGGCTCGCGGGGCGGGTTCTCGGGGATGTGGATCATCTCGGTCCTCCGCCCCATCCTTCGGCGACGGGCGCCAAAAACTGAAATCGCGTCTCAGTCGTCCTCCATCACCGCCACCGTCGGAGAGACGAGGAGGCGGACCGGCTGCTCGCGGCCGTCCACCGGGATCGTCCCCAGGTCGAGCAGCGCCGCGTGACCGACGGGGATCGTGACCGACGTGAGCCGGCGGAGCTCTCGCACCTCCAGCAGGTCGATCGAGACCGGTGAGGTCTTCGTCTCCGACGTGCCGGGTTCCGGCTCGAGAAGCTTGCGGATCTTCGCGTCGATGACGAGGGTCACGTGCTTCCCATCGAGGGAGAGGATCGGCCTGAACGAGGCCTCGACACCTTCGAAGATCTTGTCCATCACCGGGTGGACCACGAGGCGGTCGTCGCGTTCGAACTCGACGCGGAGATCCCTCACGCAGGTCCGCTCGCTCCCCAGGGTGACGTTCGCCCGCTGGCCGTTGAAGCAGGAGAGGCGGGGCGCGCTGAGGACGTTGATCTTCCCCTCCTTCGCGATCATCCGGAGGAAGCCCTCCAGGGCGGCGGCGTCGAGCACCGGGCTCGGCGGAACCACGTCCTCGGCGCCACCGCGCAGGAAGCGGGTCTCGAGGGTCACGAGCGGCTGCGCCCGGCTCCGGAGTTCGGAGAGCAGCGCGGCGATCTTCTCCTGGGCCTCCGGCGTCGCCATGACGACGAGGCGGGACTCCCGGGACGGGTTCACCCTCGCCTCCGGCACCGCCTCCCCGATCCGACGGAGCAGGCTCTTGATGGAGTGCCCCCGCGTGACGAGGTCCCCGACGTCGTAGATGTCGAGGGTGTCTTCTCCGGCGGGCGCGGGCAGGACGAAGACGAGCAGGAACAGCGCGACGAGGAGCTTCTTCATGGGATCCCCCGGACAGTGGTCACCGATCGGACCCCGTTCTCGCCGGCGGCCATCACCGCCGGGTCACTCGTTCATCACAGGACGTCATGCCGGTGCGGTGGCCCGGGTCACCTTCGGCGTGAAAAACCGACGCCTGTCAGCGTTGTGCCGGTCTCAGGGCACGAACTTGTAGCCGATGCCGCGCACCGTCTGGATGTGGTCGGGGGCCTGGGCGTCGTTCTCGACCTTCTGGCGGAGCTTCTGGACGAAGTTGTCGATCGTCCGCGGCGTGCCGTAGTAGTCGTAACCCCAGACCTTGTTGAGGATCTGGTCGCGGGAAAGCACGCGGCCCTTGTTGCGGATGAGGAATCGGAGCAGGTCGAACTCCTTCGGCGTGCACTCGATCGGCTCGCCGTCCACGCGAAGCTCGCGGCCCACGTAGTCCACCTCGACCCGCCCGAACAGGAAGGGACGATCCTCCCCCTCCAGCGCGCGCGTCCGGCGGAAGGCCGCCTTCACCCGCGCGAGCAACTCCTTCACCGAAAACGGCTTCGTGATGTAGTCGTCCGCGCCGAGGTCGAGGCCCATGATCTTGTCGATCTCCTGGTCCTTCGCGGAGATGATCAGGATCGGCACCGTCGGCTCGTGCTTGCGGACGCTGCGGCAGATCTCGAAGCCGTTCACGTGCGGCAGCATGATGTCGAGGAGGATGAGGTCCGGGGAGTTGTCGAAGGCCATCGACAGGCCCTCCTCCCCGTCCTTCGCGATCAGCACGCGGTACCCCTCGAACTCCAGGTTCTTCTGCAACCCGAGGAGGATCGACGGGTCGTCCTCGATGATCAGGATCGTCTCCACGCATCAGCTCCCTTCCCCGGTCACCGGCAGCGAGATCGTGAACCGGCTGCCTTCTCCGGGACGGCTCGTGACGTCGACACGTCCGCCGTGGGCGCCGACGATCTCCGCGACGAGCGCCAGCCCGAGACCCGAGCCCTCGACCTTGCGGGCGAGGGTGTCCTCGGACCGGTAGAACTTCGTGAAGATCCGGGACTGCTCCGCCTCCGAGATGCCGATGCCGTCATCGGCGATCTCGATCGCCAGGGCGCCGTCCGCCGCCGTCGCCGACAGCCGGATCGTCTTCCCGCCGTACTTCTCCGCGTTCGAGAGGAGATTGAGCACCGCTTCGCGGATGGCCTCCGGGTCCATCTCGGTCGACGGGAGGCCGTCCGGGATCTCCACCCTAACGGACGTGTCTTCCCCCGTCAGTCTCCGGCGGAAAATCTCCGCCGTGTCACGGAGCAGGCTTCCGGTGTCCGTTTCCCGAAGCCGGAGCGAGGTTTTCCGGCCGCCCTCGAAGCGCGCGAGGTCGAGCACGCGCTGGATCAGCCCGGACAGCCGCTCCGCCTCGCGGGAGATCACGCCGAGGTACTCCTGCCGCTCGCCCTCGTCCTTGACGCGCCCCTCCTCGAGCGTCTCCACGAACATGCGGATGCTGGTCAGCGGCGTCTTCAGCTCATGGGTGACGTTCGAGAGGAAGTCGGACTTCATCTCCGCGGTACGGAGCTCCCGGCGCACCGTCCGGAGGAGGAACCAGGCCGCGGCGAGCATCCCGGCGATGGAGAGCGCCATCACGCCGTAGATCAGGAGGCGCGCGTTCCCGATCCGGCGCTCCAATCGTCCCTGGTCCTCGAGGAAGACGACGGCGTGCCAGAACGGCAGCGCCTCGCCCATGCGCGTCCGGGCGAGGACCGCCGACTCCACGGGCGCCGGGCCCGCCACCGGCTTCCCGTCGGCCGTCCGGACCGTCGCCGCCACGCCGTCGGGCAACGGCAGGCCGGCGAGCACGTCCGGAAGGACGCCGGTCCGGATCCCCGCGACGTCGACCTGGAAGACGACGGCGCCGGTCACGCCGCCCGGCCCGCGAACCGGGACGGCGTGGACGAGTTCCGGCCCGCCCGCCGCCGCCGCCGTCACGCGCACTCCCCCCTCGATGTCGCCCCGGGCCACGCGTCCGAGCAGGGTTCCGATGCCTTCCCGCAGGATCACGAAGGCGTCCTCGGTCTCCCGCACCGCCCGGACGGCGTCCGCGAGCTGCACGCGCTCCGTCACGTCGAGCCGGGGGTGGGCGCGGGTGACGAGCGCCTCGAACCGCGCCTCCTCCCACCGCCGCCGCTCCTCGTCGAGCTGGAAGAGGTTCACGGAGAGGATCTCGCGGAGCCGGACGAGGTCCAGGATCACGTCCGCCGGGCCCGCCGTCCCCGCCTCGAGCCGCGCGACCCGGAGCTCCGCCGCCAGGCGCGCCGCCTGCGGGCCGAACGCCACGGGCGGGAACACGAGCGTGTCGAGAGTCGTGGGGTGCTCCCGGCAGATGGCGCCCCAGGCGGTGAACGCCTCCTCGTCGCGGCCCGCGGCGCGGGCGAGGCGCGCGATCAGCCTCAGGGACCAGGGCCGGAAGCGCTCGTCCGACCGCCCGGCCAGCGACCGCACGCGCTCGAGGTCGATCGCGGGATCGGGCCCCTCCTCGAACGCCTCGAACGGGTTTTCCGTGGCCGGGCTCCCGACCTGAACGGCCCGGTCCGCCGGCCGCAGGACCCGCTGCCGCGCGTCGTACCAGCCGCCCTTCGCGTCGAGGAGGAACGCCCGGACATAGACACCCTCCTGCTCCACGATGGATCGCACGCGGGAGCCGAGCAGCGGATCGAGGCGCGGAACGTCGACGGAGAGTTCCGAGATGCCGACGGTCGCGCGCTCCCGGGCGCTTTCGACCCGACCGGCCATCTCGTCGACGAGGTTCCTCTCCAGGACGAGGCCGGAGATCTCGCGGAGATCACTCTCCTGGCTCGCGACCTGGCCGCGGAGCGCCGCGAGGCCGAAGAGCGAGAGCACGAGCACCTGGACGAGGAGCGTCACGACGACGACGGCCAGGACGCGCGACTCCTTCGGGGCGTTGAGGAGCGGCTTCAGCATGGGACCTTCGGCGCCCTCACTCCTCCGCGACGGGGCGGATGGTCGTCACGTGCTCGGCCGGGATCCACTCCTCGCCGCCGGGCCCGGCGAGGAGAACGCCGTCCGTCGGCGAGAGGTCCTTCACGGTGCCCTCCGACTTCTGATCCCCGCGGAACACCACGACCTCCTGGGAGAGCAGCGCCGACAGCGGGCGCCAGGCCTCGGCGATCGCGTCCGTGTCGCCGGAGAACGCGCGGTCGTACCATTCCTCCAGCGTGCCCAGCAGCGTCGGCAGGACCGGAAGCCGGGACAGGGGGTGGCCGGTCTCGAGGGAGAGGCTCGACGCCTCCCCGATCAGTTCCTCCGGGAAGTCCGCGGCCGCGTGGCCCACGTTCATCCCGATCCCCACGATCCAGCCGCCGCCGTCCGTCGACTCCGCCAGGATCCCCGCGACCTTCCCCTTGCTCATGAGGATGTCGTTGGGCCAGCGCAGGCGCGCGAGCTTGCCGGTGATCTTCATCGCGGTGTGGGCGACGGCGACGGCGGTGGCCACCGACAGGAGCGCCACGGACCCGATCGGCTCCGGCGGGGAGAGGACGAGGCTCGTGTAGATGCCCAGGCGCGGCGGCGAATGCCAGGCGCGGCCGGATCGCCCGCGACCCTCCGACTGCTCCTCCGCGACGACCACGGTCCCGTGGGGCGCGCCGTCGGCGACGAGCACGCGGGCGGCGTCGTTCGTGGAGGTGGCGACGGCGTAGCTCGCGAGCTGCGATCCCAGCCACTCCGTCGAGAGCCGGCGACGGATCTCGTGGTGGTAGAAGCGGTCGGGGACCTCCAGCATCTGGAACGCGGTGGCGCCGTAAGGATGGGACTTGCCGATGACGTAGCCGGCGGCCCTGAACGCCTCCACCCTCGTGGCGATCTCTTCGAACGAGATGCCCAGGGACTGGCTCAGGTTCGTGACGCCGATCGCCTGCCCTCCGGCTTCGTAGAACGCATTCAGGAGGTCGTGATCGATGTCGGCGGTCAGCTCTTCGGGAGTGTCGGTCACGCTTCGATCCCCATGGAGAGGTCCAGGGCGGGCGCGGAGTGGGTCAGCGCCCCGACGGAAATGCGCTCCACGCCGGTGGCGGCGACGGTCGCGACGGTGGAGAGGTCGACACCACCGGAGGCCTCGAGTTCGGGGTGGGCGTCTCCCGGCCAGCCGTTCCGGATCGACACGGCGAGCGCGAGGTCCTCCACGGAGAAGTTGTCGCAGAGGATGAAGTCCGGGGCGACCTCGAGCGCGATGTGCAGTTCCCCGAGGTCCTGGACCTCGATGCCGACGACCGTCCCCTCGGGCAGATTGGCGGCGAGGAGGCGGACGGCGCCGTCGAACCCGGTCGCCGCGCCGGAGATCTTCGCGGCGGCGATGTGGTTCTCCTTCACGAGCACCTGGTGGTCGAGGCCCATGCGGTGGTTCGTCCCGCCGCCCATCCGGACCGCGTACTTCTCCAGGTTCCGGAAGCCCGGCGTCGTCTTCCGGGTGTCGAGGATGCGGGCCTTCGTCCCGGCCACCGCGTCGACGAACTTCGAGGTCAGCGTGGCGACGCCGGACAGGCCGGCGAGGAAGTTCAGCGCCGCGCGCTCCCCGGTCAGGAGCGCCCGGAGGTCGCCGCGCGCGCGGCCGACGACGGTCCCCGGCTCGACCCTCGCCCCGTCGGGGCGGGCGATCTCCCATTCGACGCCGAGGTGGGCGAACACCGCCTCCGCCACGAACTGGCCGGCCAGGACGCCGACGGCCTTCGCGCGGATCTCCGCCCGCCCGGCCGCCCCCTCCGCGACGAGGGCCTCCGTGGTCAGGTCGCTCTTGCCGAGATCCTCGTCCAGCGCTCGCTTCACGAGCGCCGCGAGGGTCTTGTCGTCGATCGGACCGTCTTTCATTCCCCGGCCTGTCCTTCCCCCGGCGGTTCCTGCCTGGTGAACTCCCGCACCTTCCGGACGGTGACCGGGCCGATGCCCTTCACCCGGTCGAGATCCTCCGGCCCTTCGAACGGTCCCCGGACCCGCCGGTCCGTGACGATCTCCTTCGCCCGCACCTCCCCGATCCCCGGCAGGCACGTCAGCTCGTGCCAGGCGGCGCGGTTGAGGTCGAGGCGAAGCGTCAGGTCGGACGCAGGGCGATCCCCGCCCGCTCCGCCGCCGATCGGGATCCTCGCCAGAAGCAGGATCGCGATGAGGGCGGCAAGGAGCAGTTCGGCGAAGCGTTCGGTCGACAGGGATTTCCCGCCACGTCGCGGCATGGGGCACACTCCGAAGTCCGGACGAGGATTGTACTTGACCCTTCCCCCGCGTGGGAACTATCAGGGCAGGATGCCCGACCACCCCCTGCCCGTGCTCACGGAAGGTCTGACGAGGGAGTTCCGCGCCCGGGGAGGCGGGGGGCGCCGCCTCGCCGTCGACGATCTGACCCTCTCGATCCCCGAGGGACAGGTCATGGGCCTCCTCGGCCCGAACGGCGCCGGGAAGTCCACGACGATGAAGCTCCTCCTGGGCCTGCTCCGCCCCACCGCCGGGCGCGCGCGGCTGTTCGGCCGCCCCTCCGGCGACCGCAGGATCCTGGAGCGGGTCGGCTATCTCCCGGAGGAGTCGAAGCTCTTCCCCTGGCTGACCGCGCGGGAGACGATCGTGTTCTTCGCGCGCATGGCCGGGCTCTCCCGACGCGACGCCGGGCCGGAGGCGGACCGCCTCCTCGCGGACGTCGGGATGGCGGCGGACGCCGGCCGCCGGGTCGAGCGGTTCTCGAAGGGGATGGCCCGCCGCGTCGCCCTCGCGGTGGCCCTCACCGGCGCGCCGGACCTGCTGATCTTCGACGAGCCGACCTCCGGGCTCGACCCGCTGGCCGCGGGCGAGATGAAGGACCGGGTGCTCCGGCTGAAGGAGGAGGGGCGGACCGTGCTCTTCTCCAGCCACCTCCTCGCCGACGTGGCGGACGTCTGCGACCGGATCGTCGTCCTGCGGGAGGGGCGTCTCGTCTCCGACGGCGCGCCGGGGGACCTGCTCCGGCTCCGCGACGAGTACGACCTGCGGTTCCGGAGCGGCGAGGCGGGCTTCGAGGGCCGCGTGCGCGATTTCGTGACGGAGGCCGGCGGCGACGTGGTCTCGCTCGACCCGGCCACCGGGGGCCTGGCCGACCTGTTCCGCCGGCTGTTCGAGAATCGGGACGGGAATCGGGACGGGGAGCGCGGATGACGCTCCGCCGCATCGCCGCCGTCGCCACGCTCCGATACCGGGAGAGCGCGCGCGGTCCGCTGCTCGTCTTCCTCGTCGCGATCCTCGTCCTGGCCGCCGCCGCGGCGCTCTTCGTTCCGGGCGAGCCGGGGCCCGAGCGACAGCGCGCAATCGACCATCTCGTCTTCGACCTGATCCTGTTCGTGACCGCCCTCGCCGCGGCGACGCTGGGCGCGGCGCCGGATCCCGCCGACCGGGCCGCCGGCCGTGACGCCGTCCTCGGCGCGGGGCCGCTCCGGACCTGGGAACGTCTCGTCGGGGCGTGGCTCGGCCACGGAACCGGCCTCCTCATCCTGCTCTGCGGCGCGGTCGCCGGGTCGATGGCCGTGACCGAGGTGCTGTCCGGCGGAGAAGCGGACCGGCCCCCCACCCGCCGCCCGGTCCACGCCGCCACCCTCGAGGGGCCGGACGGCCGGCCGGCAAAGAGAGCGGTCCTGCTCGCGAAGCCCGGCGAGCACGCCGTCTTCACGGTCCCGCGCCGTCCCGGCGGCCCCGAATCGCCCGAGGTGACGGTCCGGATCGCCCCGCTGGCCACGCCGAGCGCCCGGGAGTTCCCCGAGACGTTCACCGTCGGCGTGAAGACGGGCGACGGCCCGGTCCGCGAGGTCCGCGTGCTCCGCGGCGAGCCGCTCCGCTACCATCCCCTCCCCGGGGAGGACGTGACGCGCATCGAGATCCGGCGCACCGGCCCCGCCTGGACGCTCGCCCTGTTCCCCGACGGCCTGATCGTGGAGGGCGCGCCGGGATCGCGCTCGGCGAACCTGGGGAAGGCGCTCCTCGCCTGGCTCGGCGGCCTGATGGTCCTCGCCGCCGCCGCCGCCGCGCTCGGGAGCTTCGTCCAGGCGCCCGTCGCGGTCTTCGGGACGCTTCTCGTCGCGCTCGTCGGGCGTTCCCTCGGGTTCCTCGACGAGACGGCCGGCTACCTCGCGGCCGGCGGCGGGGGCGGCGACCTCGCCGGATCCCTGCTCGGCGGCCTCGTCGCGATCTGGCCGGACCTCTCCGCGGCGGACCTGTTCGGCCCGGTGGCGGTGGGCTTCGACATCGAGCCGGCGCGGCTGCTCGGCCGCGCGGCGGCCACCGCCGGCGGCGCGGGCGCGTTCCTGGCCGCGGCGTGGGCGATCGCCGCGTGGCGGAGGCGGCGATGAGGCGGTGGGGAGCGCTCCTCGTCGCGGTCGTTCTGCTCGCGGCGGCGTCGGGCAGCGGCCTCTGGCTCACGGAGATCCGGGAGGAGGCCGGCGCCCCGATGTCCGCGGCGCGGGTCCCCCTCGGCGGCTTCGAGCCGCTCGCGGTGAGCTTCCTCTGGACGCGGGCGCTGGAGCTGGAGGCGGCCGGCGGGCTCTCGCGGGCCGTCGCGAACTACCGCCTCATCACCGAGCTTTCCCCCCACGTCGGCCCGGCGTGGGCGCTGCCGGCCCACGTGCTCGTCTGGACGGACTCCGAGTGCGGCGACGCGGAGCGGGGGTGGCGCTGGGTGCGCGAGGGGCTCGACCTGCTCGATCGGGGGCTCGCGCTGAATCCGGACGACCCCTACCTGCTCGGGAATCTCGGCCTGACCTTCTCCGTCCGGATCTGCGGAGACCCGGAAGTCCGCGACGTGGCCGAGCGGGAACTCGGTCGAATGCCGGAGGAGCTGGCCGTGGAGACGTTCGCCCGCCTCGTCGAGGTCGCTCCCGACGATCAGGCGAGGGACTTGCTCGGGGCCGCGCGCCGGATCCTCGAGCAGGCCCGGGCCCGGACCGAGGGGAACTGACGGCGTGGGTACCGGGGAAGGTGCTGCACTATAGTTCACCCCCCGATCTATTTAGATGGGACGGGTCCGATTGCGCGGGTATCTTTTTACCCGCGATTCGCCGCACGGAAGGAAGACCGACAGGGCGCCCGGGCAGGGCCACTCCGTCCGCACTTCACCCCCCGGAGAAAACGACATGGGTGAGTACTTAAGTTCTCTGAGCGAAACGCTCTTCAACGCAGACAACAAAGAGTTCGCAACGTGGGTCCTGATCGCCGGGGTCTTCCCCGTGATCGCGCTGATCTTCGCCGTCGTGCTGAGGATCAAGATCAACGCGTTCAGCACGGGCGACGAGACGATGGTGAAGATCTACAAGGCCATCCGGAAGGGCGCCGGCGCGTTCCTCCGGACGGAGTACATGATGCTCTTCGTCTTCGTCATCGTCCTCGGTGGCGCGCTGCTCTACTTCATCGACTGGCCCAAGTATCTCCAGGGCCAGACGTTCGCGGACGGTGAGACGCCGGCCTTCGAATTCGCCAAGGCCTTCGGCAACGGCACCGCGCTGTGCTTCCTGGTCGGCGCGTTCTGCTCGGGTCTGGCCGGCTTCATCGGGATGCGGACCGCCACGGCGGCGAACGTCCGGACCGCGGTCGCGGCCCAGCAGGGCCTCGGCGAAGCCTTTCGGATCGCGTTCTCCTCCGGCACGGTGATGGGCATGACCGTCGTCGGGCTCGGGCTCCTCGGGCTCTCGACGCTTCTCCTCTGGGCGATCGGAACGAAGGGCATCGCCGCCGCCCCCGAGATGATCTTCGGGTTCTCCCTCGGAGCATCCTCCATCGCGCTCTTCGCGCGCGTCGGCGGAGGAATCTTCACGAAGGCCGCGGACGTCGGCGCGGACCTGGTGGGCAAGGTCGAGGCGGGCATCCCCGAGGACGACCCGCGCAACCCGGCCTCCATCGCGGACAGCGTCGGTGACAACGTCGGCGACGTGGCGGGCATGGGCGCGGACCTGTTCGAGTCCTACGTCGGCAGCATGATCGCGGCCATGGCGCTCGGCGCCCTGACGCTCGCAATGCTCCTCGCCAACAATGGCGCCAAGATGGCAGAACTCGGGATCGAGTCACTGGACAGCCTCGGGAAGTTCGGCGGCTACGCCCTGATCTTCCTCCCCCTCGGCTACTCCGCCGTCGGCGTCCTCGCCTCGGTCATCGGCACGTTCTTCGTCAAGACCGAGGACGAGTCGAAACTCCACGCGGCCCTGTTCCGCGGCATGCTGATCGCGTCGGTGATCTTCGCCGGTCTGGCGTTCGGCCTGACGCACCTCCTCGGCCTCTTCGAGAACCCGGATCTGCCCGGCGTCCTCGGCGCCGAGTACACCGGCAGCGGCGGCGTTCTCTGGGCCGTCGTCTCCGGCCTGGTGCTCGGTCTGATCATCGGGAAGGTGACGGAGTACTACACCTCCGAGGCGAAGGGCCCGGTGCAGACCATCGCCAAGCAGTCCGAGACCGGCGCGGCGACGAACATCATCCACGGCCTCGCGGTGGGCATGCAGTCCACGGCGATCCCGGTCCTCCTCATCGGCGCCGCCATCTGGGGCGCCTACTACTTCGCCGGTATCTACGGCGTCGGCATCTCCGCCGTCGGCATGCTCTCCACCCTCGGCATCAGCCTCGGTGTGGACGCCTACGGCCCGGTGGCCGACAACGCGGGCGGCATCGCCGAGATGAGCCACTGCGCCCCCGAGGTCCGGGCCCGTACGGACGCCCTCGACGCCGTCGGCAATACCACGGCCGCCATGGGTAAGGGCTTCGCGATCGGTTCCGCGGCCCTCACGGCGCTCGCACTCTTCACGACCTACAAGTTCGCCCTCCAGGCCGAGTCGGTTCGGATCGGCAACGAGGAGTACAAGACGCTCGTCCTCGACATCCTCGAGCCGAACGTCACCGTCGGCATGCTGATCGGCGGCATCCTGCCGTTCTTCTTCTCCGCGTTGGCCATGAAGGCGGTCGGCAACGCGGCAAACAAGATGATCAACGAGGTCCGTCGCCAGTTCCGCACGATCGAAGGGATCATGGAGGGCACGGGCGAGCCGCAGTACGGCAAGTGCGTGGCCATCGCCACCCGCGGCGCCCTGGCTCAGATGGTCCTGCCCGGCTTCATCGCGATCGCATCCCCGATCGTCGTCGGGATCCTCCTCGGGCCCGAGGGCCTGGGCGGCCTGCTGGCCGGTTCGCTCGTCACGGGCGTTCTGATGGCGATTTTCCAGTCCAACGCCGGCGGGGCGTGGGACAACGCCAAGAAGTACATCGAGAAGGGCAACCTCGGCGGCAAGGGTTCGGACCCGCACAAGGCCGCGGTGGTGGGTGACACGGTCGGCGACCCGTTCAAGGACACGTCCGGCCCGAGCATCAACATCCTGATCAAGCTGATGTCGATCGTCTCGCTCGTCTTCATCCCGCTCTTCCTCATGTTCGCGTAGAACGGGAGTTTCCGAAAAGGACGTGATGACGGACATCGACGACGGAAAGAGACACGAGCCCCTGCCGACCGACCAGTTGGCGGGGCTCGTCGTTTCACTGCTGACGGAACGCAAGGGTGAGGACATCGTCGTCCTGAAGATGGACGAGGTCCTCCCCATCACCGACTGGTTCGTGGTCGCCACGGGGCGGAACCGCCGCCACGTGGACGCGCTGACGGAGCACGTCCTCGTGTCGCTCAAGGCGCGGGGCGTCCACGCGAGGAACCGGTCCGGGAAGGACACGGGCCGCTGGGTGCTCCTGGACTTCGGCTGGGTGGTCGTGCACCTCTTCCAGCCGGAGGAGCGCGAGTACTACGACCTGGAGATGCTCTGGGCGGACGCCGGGAAGGTGGACCTGGCGAGCATGCCCCTCCCCGAGGGCGTGGAGCTCACGACGGAAGAACCCGGAGAGTCCTGACCGCAGCAGACGCAGCAGACGCATCAAACGGTGTCAGGACTATTTCACCGCGAAACGCTGTTGCTCCGCGCGAGAGGTCTACTTCTTCACGTCTCCCTGCGACGCCTTGACGATCCGCAGGTCCGTCGGCACGTCGAGGATCTGCGCCACGTTCCAGGCCAGCGGCTGGGCCGGCAGCGGGATCTTCTCGACCTCGTAGCCCTTGACCTCGGCCACGCTGGACGGGAGCTGGACGTACTTCGTGCCCGTGCCCTTCTCCGTCACGAACCCGCGCTCCTGGAAGCCGCGGTCGTAGACATGGAAGAGGCGGTGGCTCGAGGAGCTGTCCGGGCGCGTGTATTCGAAGACCTTGACCCAGCCGACGATGCCCTGCGAGGCAGAGACGGCCTTGTGGTAGGCGACGATCTCGCGGTCCCACTGGCCATCAGGGCCCGGCACATCGGCGTCGGGCGCAGCGGCATCCTCGGAAGGGGATGCGCAGGCCGTGCAGACGAGAGTGAGGGCAAGGAGCAAGCCAAGAGTACGCATGTAGTTCGGTCCTCCGACCGGTGCCCGGTGTGGTTCGGGAAAAGATACACGCGGCCGAGCCGACGCGGCAACATGAATCCCTGCACCACAACGCGGGGAGCGAACCATGAACGTCCGAGACATCCTGGGGCCGGAGGGGCCGGTGGCGAACCGGCTCCCCCATTTCGAGGAGCGGCCGCAGCAGGTCCGGATGGGTGAAGCCGTCGCCGGCGCCCTCGAGGCCGGCCGCCATCTGCTCGTCGAGGCGGGGACGGGCGTCGGCAAGTCCTTCGCCTACCTCGTCCCGCTGATCCTCCGGGCTTCGGACCACGCGGAGAAGGCGGTCATCAGTACGCACACCCTGGCGCTCCAGGACCAACTGCTCGGCAAAGACCTCCCGTTCCTCTCCGGAATCCTCCCCGCGGAGTTCTCCGTCGTGGTGGCGAAGGGCCGGGCCAACTACCTCTGCCTGCGCCGCCTCCGCGCCACCGTCGCCGACGAGAACGCGCTCTTCGAGTACAAGACCGACGTCGAGGAGCTGCAGAAGATCGCCCGGTGGGCGGACGACACCGCCGACGGGACGATCCAGTCGCTGTCGTTCACGCCGCGGAGCGAGGTCTGGAGCCGAGTCTCGGCGGAGGTGGGGAACTGCATGGGGCCGCGCTGCCCGTACCACGGGAAGTGCCACTTCCAGACGGCGCGCCGCCGGCTCCAGAACGCCAACGTCATCATCGCGAACCACGCTCTCACGTTCTCGGATCTCGGGCTCCGGCGCGAGGGCGGGAACCTGCTGCCGGAGTACGCGACGCTGGTCCTCGACGAGGCGCACGAGGTGGAGAGCGTGGCCGCCGACCACCTGGGGATCCGCGTGACGTCCGGCGGCGTCCGGCACGTCCTCGGGACCCTCTCGAACCGCAGCGGCCAGGGGCTCCTGAAGGCGGCGAAGGCGAAGGGCGACGTCTACGAGGCGCACGAGCGCGCGCGGTCGGCGGCGGAGCGGCTCTTCGCGCAGGTCGGCTACTGGGCGGACACCGACGCCCCGAAGAACCTGCGGGTGAAGCGTCCCGGGATCGTCGAGGAGACGCTCTCGGACGAGTTGGCCCGGCTGGCCCGCGACCTCGACCGCACGGCGGAGGGCCTCGAGCGCCCCGAACTGAAGACGGAGCTCTCGGCCCGCGCCGGCCAGTGCGCGATGGCGGCGCAGTCGGTGCGCGCCTTCCTCGACCAGTCGCTGGAGGACCAGGTGTACTGGGTGGACCGGTCGCAGGACGGCCGGCGGATGGATCTCCGCTCGGCGCCGATCCGCGTCGGCGAGATGCTCCACGAACTGCTCTGGGAGGAGGTCCGGAGCGTCGTCCTGACGTCGGCGACGCTGACGATCGGCCGCGAGAGCTCGTTCGGATACCTCCGCGACCGCCTCGGCCTGCCGGACGCCGACGAGGAGGTCCTCGGCTCCCCGTTCGACTACGCCCGCCAGGCGAAGATCTACCTGCCGGAGAAGATGCCGGACCCGAGGAGCGGAGACGGCTTCGAGGAGGCGGTGGCCGGGCAGGTGACCCGTGCGGTGTTCCGGACGGACGGCCGGGCGTTCGTGCTGTTCACGTCCTACCGGATGATGGACCGCGTCTTCGACCTCGTGAAGGGCGAGATCGAGGGACGCGGCTACCGGCTGCTCCGCCAGGGCGGCGGGATGCCCCGGACGCGGCTCCTGAAGGCGTTCCGCGAGGACGTCACCTCGATCCTGTTCGGCACGAACTCGTTCTGGCAGGGCGTGGACGTCCCCGGGGACGCGCTCTCCCACGTCGTGATCACGAAGCTCCCCTTCGACGTGCCGGACCGCCCCCTGATCCAGGCGCGGACGGAGGAGATCGAGCGAAACGGCGGGAACGCGTTCATGGAGTACTCGCTGCCGCGCGCGGTCCTGCGCCTGAAGCAGGGCTTCGGCCGCCTGATCCGCTCGAGCGAGGACACGGGCGCGGTGACGCTGCTGGACCCGCGGGTGGTCACGAAGCGCTACGGCCGCCTGTTCCTGGAGTCGCTCCCGGAGTGCGAGGTCGTCCGCGACTGAGCCTCTCTGCGCCTCCGAGAGGCGCACTCCGGCCATGCAAACCCTGACGGAATCACCGGTTGTGGCGGCTGATGCCTATGAGTACCATCAGCGCGGGGAGGCGCCGAGTTCGGCCAGGTGGCGGCGGGCCTCGGCGTCCTTCGGGCGGATCCGCAGGACCTCGCGGAACTCGGCGATCGCCTCCTCGCGCTCGTCCCGCTCGCGGTGCAGGAGGCCCTTGTTGAAATGGGCGCTCGGGTTGTCCGCGTCCAGGCGGAGCGCCTCCTCGTAGGACGCCATCGCCTTCGCCGGCTCCCCCTGCTTCATCCGGGCCAGGCCCAGGTTGCTGTGGGCCGTCGACCGCTCCGGCGTGAGGTCGACGACCTTCTCCAGGCAGCGCACGCCGTCGTTCACACGGCCGCGGCGGATCTGGATCATCGCGAGCCGCTCCCAGGCCGCCGCGAACTCCGGCGCCGCCACGACGGCGGCCTCGAGGTGCGAGACCGCCCCCGCGAGGTCGTCCTTCCGCTCCTCGAGGAGCGCCATGTGGTAGAGAGCCCCCGCCGACTTCGGATCGAGCGCGAGCGCCCGCTCGTAGTGCCGCCGCGCCGCCGCCGGGTCGTCCCGGGCGACGAGCGTTCCCAGCAGGATCTCCCCGTCCGGGTTCCCGGAGTCGAGCTCCCGCGCGTCCTTCGCCGCCCGCATCGCCATCTCCGGCTGGTCGAGCTCCACGAGCATCCGCGTCAGCAGACGGAGCGACGCGGCGTGGGCGACGCGGTCCCGGCCGCGGAGGCGT
>JBDLIY010000024.1:0-17709 GCA_039714635.1 Planctomycetota bacterium | reverse complement strand
AGGATCCGGCGGGCCTTGATCCGGCGCACGAGGTCCTCGAGCGCCCGGCCGACGACGGCGGAGTACGTCGGCTCCCCGCTCAGCCGGACTGCCTCCTTCAGCAGCCCCTGGTCAACCATAAGAGTCGTCCGTTTCATATGGAATCAACATACACCTCCGATGGCGGGAATCAAGGTCCCGCCCGGAAGTACGTCGCGGGAAGAGCGAATCGGTCTCGCGGAAACCGGAACGGGGGGCCAGCCGGCGACTCCCGAAGGAGAGGTGGAAAACCGACGCCTGTCAGCGATGTTCCGTTACGGGGTGGCGGTGGCCTTTGCCTTCTTGTCCTGCTTGCTCGTCACCGTGTACGTCACGGAGCCCGGGGCGCCGATCGCCGTGCCGATCGTCACCAGCACGTCCAGCTCCTTCGCGCCCGTCGCCGTCTCGTTCACGAAGCCGAAAGCGTCCATCAGGTCGGCCTTCTTCACCGTGAGAGTCACCTGGCCGGTCCTGCGCCTGACCGTCAGCTTCACCTTCGGGAGCACGCCCTTCGCCGTCCTGAACTTCCCCTGCTTCGTGTTGCCGACGAGCGGGACCTCCCCGAACGGCACTCCCGCCACCGCGACCGTCGCCACGACGCCGGAAAGGTCCTCCGGCAGGAGATCCGCGTCCACCGCCAGCTTCAGCGACAGGCTGTCGTTCAGCGGCTTCGCCTTCACACGGCGCGCGAAGTCGATCTTGATCTTCGACTTCCGGAGCGTGAACGTCTCGGGGAGATCGACGACGAAATCGACCTTCACGTTGTGGTCGGCGATGTCGAAGGACTCCTCCACCGGCTCCGGCAGGCGGCCGCCGCTCGCGCGGAGCGTGTACGTGCCCGGCGTGCCGAGGCGCATGCCGAATCCGCCGGCCGACGCGGTCGTCGTGGCCGGCCCGCCGACAACCTCGATCGTGACGCCCGATGTCCCCTCGCCCATGTCGTAGAGGCCGTTGGCGTTCCGGTCCTCGTAGACGACGCCGAGCACGTGCGGCGTGAAGTCGTCGTCGCGCGCGAACTCCTGCGTGTGCGTCATCGTCGCGATCGTCGTGGTCTTCTCCGGCGGCTCCGGGAACAGGTCGATGATGTCCTGCGCCCACTGGAGCGTCACGTGCTTCGTGACGATGTGGATCCCGATGCCCGCCTGGTCGACGTCCGGCCGGACCTGGGAGAGCGAGTTCCGGCGGTGGAGCGGCGACCGCATCAGGGTCTCGAAACTGCCCTCGATGTCCGCCGGCGTCGCCGGGGTGCGGGCGCCGATGTTCTCCACGGTGTTTCCGTCACCGAGCGAAGCCGACCCCGCCTCCTGATGGGCCGGGGAGAGGGCCGGGAAGAACTCGAGCACCCGCGCGTTCGCCTTCTTCCCGTCGGAAGAGACGTGGGAGAAACGCTCGTTCTCCATCATGTCCCGGGAGTGGTTCCTCGCCACCGTGAGGAGCGCGGCGCTCATCACGACGGGCGGCCGGGCCGGGTAGAGACCGGTCGCGTAGCCGAACTTCGCGGCGAAAGCGTCCGGATCCGCGCGGACGGCGTTGACGCGCTCGAGCACCATCTGCTCCGCCGCGGTCGGGTCACCATAGTCGTACGGATCCCCGTTGCCGTGGGCCGAGGCCGCGACCGAGAGGACGATCAGGCAGAGAACCGGGACTCGACTGCGCATGGATGCTCTCCTCCGTATCCGGCGGCAAGCGTATCCCAACGGCGGCCGCGGGCAACATCCTGGCGCGTCGAAACCCGTTGGCCGAAGTCCGCCGCGACCGTAGACTCGGCCGCTTGTCCCTCTGAAATCACGGAAGAGCCCCATGACCGAGTATCCCCGCAACGCTCCGTGCCCCTGCGGCAGCGGCCTGAAGTTCAAGCAGTGCCACGGTTCGAGCCACCCGCCGTCCACGCCGCTCGGCGGCTCCGGCCAGCCCTCGGAGCCCGGCCAGGCGAACGTCGAGAACCCCTTCAAGCGGATCTTTAACGACGACGGCCAGGTGAATCAGGAGTACGTCCTGACCCGCCTGCGCCACCTCGAGGAGATCATGCAGAAGGAGCCGAAGCTGCTCGGCCTGCGGTATGACCGCGAGGAACTGGAGCGGCTGCTGGGCGTCCACGAGCAGGTCTTCCAGGAGGCCAGCGAGTCCGGGGAGTTCGAGAACATCTTCCGCCGGTTCGCCGAGCTGGCCCTGCCGGAGCTCGTCTCGGAGGAGTTCGACGAGAAGGCGAAGGAAGTCCTGCGCAACACCGTCCAGGACCAGGAGCTGACGCGGCGCGACCGCGCGGCCTGCGCCTGCGGCCTGATCCTCACGCTCCCCGCGGAGGGCGAGGCGGCCCAGCCCCACCACGAGAACCCCTTCTTCGACCTGGTCCTCCGGGTGACCTACAACGAGACCGTCGCCCGCGCCGAGTTCCTCTCGCAGCTCGACCAGGAGGAGAACCTCTCGGAGATGGAGCGGGAGGCGCGCATCCAGGAGTTCCTGCGCTCCGTCCCCGCGCTGCTCCACGAGCTGCAGGAGGGATTCCGCCTGATGATGGAGCGGGCGCTCTCCTCCTACGAGCAGGGCGACTACTCCTTCGGCATGGGTCTCGACATGCTGCTGCACGGTGTCCGGGCCGTCCGCCAGCTGACCCACGAGTTCGAGGAGGACGAGGGTGAGGCGTACACCGACCATCAGCGGGAGGAGTTCCAGGAGAAGTTCGGGACCGCGATCAACGACGCCTTCGCCGAGGACATCGGCGAAGAGGAGGAGGACGAGATCATGGTCCGCATGGCGGGCTTCCTCGAGGACGCCCGCGCGGCGAAGCGCAAGCCCGCCGCCAAGGGTCTCGCCGCCGCCCTCTCCCTCATGTACCAGAACCCCGAAGTGAAGCACCGCCTGCTCCTCGCCGCCTACCACGAGTCGGTCACCGGAAAGCGGATCTTCGCGGAGCCGGACGAGGAGAAGGTCGCGGTCAAGCTCTACGAGCAGCCGTTCGACGCGGAGCCCTACCTGGAACTCGCGGAGTTGCTGCGGAGCATGGACCAGGGCGTCCGGGCCGAGCGCGTGCTCCGGAACGCGATGGAGTTCTTTCCCGAGGACGAGGAGGTGCGGGAGCGCCTCGTCGACGTCGCCGATGCCCTGGCGCCCGAGCGGGAAGCGCGGGTCCGGCAGGAGATCGCCGACCGGGAGGCCACCGCGGAGGAGGAGTAACTCAGCCGCTCGCCAGCATCCCCTCGATCCACTCCGCCACCCCGTCGTCCTCGCAGCCCGTCGGCAGGACGAGGTCCGCCGCGTCGATCGTCTCCCGCGCCGAGCCCGGCATCGCGACGCCGAGGCCCGCCCAGCGGATCATCTCGGTGTCGTTCCGCCAGTCCCCCACCGCCGCGACGGCCTCCCGCGGGATCGAAAGGTGCTCCGCGACGAGGGCCAGCGCCACGCCCTTGCTCGTGTCGGGCCGGACCACGAGCAGCGACGCGTCGAAAGTGAGGAAGTGAACGTCGAAGACCGTCCACCCCGCCTCCGCCAGCGGCGCGAGGAGTTCCATCCCGCGCCGCACCTCGTCGGGCCGACCGCGGAAGGAGACGAAGAAGGGATCCCCCTCGGCTTCGGAAAGCGGCGCCGCCGAGATCGCGCGGCGGTCGGCGTAGACCGCCAGGAACCACTCCTGCTCCGCGAGGGCCTCGTGGATCAGGAGCCGGTCCGCCCCGTCCACGAGGAACGGGTGAAGCTCGCGGGACGAGAGGAGGTCGATCGCCGTGGCGACCGTCTCGCGGGGCAGCGCGACGCGCGACAGGATCGCCGCCCCGCCGTCCCGCACCAGCCCCCCGTCCAGGGCGATGACCGGGCCGGCCAGGGCGAGTTCCGCCGCGTAGCGCTCCGCGAGGTGGAGGGACTTGCCGGTGGCGAGGATGACCTCGGTGCCGGCGGCGGCCAGGGCACGAACCGCGCGGCGGGCGCGCGGCGTCACCTCCTTCGAGCGGGGCAGGAGCGTTCCGTCCAGATCGATCGCGACGAGTCGGGGGACCATTCGAAGATGGTAACCCGGCGCGCCGACACCGGAAGCGTTGACGCCCGGGACGGTCTGCCACGTCTCGGCATCGCTCGGCCGGGGCCGTCCCGACCACGGACGGCTTCGGGTTGCGTCCCTATCCTTTGACATCGTGGACCGTGGATCGCGTATGAACCGCCAGCGATACGAACGCCCGGGACGGTCTGCCACGTCTCGGCATCGCTCGGCCGGGGCCGTCCCGACCACGGACGGCTTCGGGTTGCGTCCCTATGCGTTGACATCCGCGCGCCCAGACGGCACCTTTCCGCCATGCGCACGCTGATACCGATCCTCGCCGTCGCCGCCCTCGCGGGCTGCGGCTCCATCGAGACCGATCCCGCCGACTTCCCCGCCACCGTCGTCACCGTGCCGGCCCGGACCGTGGTCGCCATGCGGATCGAATCGCTCGACGAGCCGGGCATCGACCGGTTCGCCGACGAGGTGGAGAAGCAGGGGATCACGCCGGCCGGCGACCTCATGGCCCGGGGCGCCGACCTGCTGGTCCCGGTGGCGGACGGAACGGAGGCCGAGCCGCCGCTGGCCATCACCGACATGAACGCGATGCGCGTGGCGGCCGTGGAGTGCCAGGCGGACAGCCTCGAGGCCGTGGAGCGCCAGGTCGACCGCCTCTACGACTGGATCGCCGCCAGCGGCTATCGCCCGGTCGAGCCGCCGATCCGCGTGCTCCTCGCCTACCCGCCGGCTCAGTGGCGGGTGGAGATTCTCATTCCGGTCGCGACGGCCCGCTGACTCAGCCCGCCCCGTCCTCGGGCGAGCATTTCTCGCAGACCCCCTCGAACTCGGTCCGATGCGACCGGACCGCGAACCCGCTCTGCTCCTCCACGCGCCGGCGCAAGTCGGGGTCGTCCTCGAGGTGGATGTCCACGATGCGCGAGCACTCCCGGCACACGATGTGGTGGTGGGCGGCGACCACGCGGTCGTAGCGGTGCGAGCCCTCCCGCGCGGGGAGGCGGTTCGCGTACCCCTCGGCGACGAGAACCTGGAGGTTCCGGTAGATCGTGCCGAGCGAGATCCGCGGGATGTCCTTCACGACGATCGCGTAGATGTCCTCGGCGGTGGGATGGATGGGACAGGAGTCGAGAGCCGCGAGGACCGCGGCCCGCTGGGGCGTCATCCGGCGCCCGGCCCGGTTCAGCTCCCGCCGGACCTCATCGACGTCGGTACGCTCGATCTTCTTCTCCATGGCCCCTGACGATATCTGAAAATGGTGAGTTCTGAAACTGGTACTCAAAATCAATCGCGGCCCCGGAAATGCCCTTCCGGTCCGGCCGATGCGGGGTGACGATACCGTACGCCATGGCGAATCCGGAGATTCATGACCTGAATCGGGATCTGGAAGTCCTGCTCCCCGGCGAACTCTCCTACGCAGACGCCTTCGACCGGCAGCGGCGGCTGCACGCGGAGCGCGTGGCGGGCGAGCGCGGAGATACTCTCGTTCTCCTCACGCACCCGAAGGTCGTCACGATGGGTCGCGGCTCGCACGCCGAGAACCTGCTGCGCACGCCGGAGGAGCTGGTGGCGGACGGCTTCGAGATCCACGAGACGGATCGCGGCGGCGACGTCACCTACCACGGCCCGGGCCAGCTCGTCGGCTACCCGATCGTGGACCTGCGCCCGCTCGGCCTCGGCCCGCGCGACTACCTGCGGCGCCTGGAGGGCTCGCTGATCGACCTGCTCGGCACGTACGGCGTCGAGGGCCGGCGCGAGGAGGGCCTGACCGGCGTCTGGACGGACGCCGGCAAGGTGGCGGCGATCGGCATCCGCATCTCCCGCGGCGTGACGATGCACGGCTTCGCCCTGAACGTGACGACGGCGCTGACGGACTTCGACGTGATCGTGCCCTGCGGCATCCACGACCGCGCGGTGGCGAGGCTGGCGGACCTGGTGGACGAGGACGTCACCGTGGACTCCGTGGCGAAGCGCTACCCCGCGTGCCTGGCGCGGGCGTTGGCCCGGTAGCCCGAGGGGTTCACCCGCTCAGCGACTCCTCCACCTCGTCCCGCACGCGCTGGAGATCCGTGACGAACCCCTCGAGCTTCCGGGCCTCCTCCCCCATCCGGTCCACCTCGCCCTGGTAGAACTCCAGGTACGGCAGGTAGGACGCGCGGACCTCCTCCACCGTCCGGTCGATCTCGTGGTGGAGTTCCGCCCCGAACGCGTCCCGGATCCGCCGGGAGAGCTCGTCGACGCGGTTCCGCCACTCGAGGCACGCGCGGGCGCGGCGAACGCCGAGGAACGCCATGCCCGCGGCGACGAAGGGGATCGCCACGACCGACCACCACAGGTTCACGAAGACCGTGGCCACGGTCGCCGTCAGCACGCCGGCCCCGACGCCGGCGGCGGAGAGGCCGACGCCGCGGCTCCCCTCGGTGAGAATCCGCCGCGCGTTCGCCTTCACGTCGAACGAGTCGAGGTGCGCCGTCGCGCGCCGGTGGACCGACGCGATCACCTCGTCCCGCCGACCGGCGAACCCCTCCGGCATCCTGGGCGCCCTCGCCCCCGCCTCCTCCACGCGGTACTTGAAGTAGGCCAGCGAGGCGTCGATGAAGGAGGTCTCCGCCTCCCCCAGCCGCTCCACCGCGTCCTCGACGGTCCCCGCCAACCGCTCGTCCAGGTCCCCCACCACCTCGTTCCGGAACTTCCGGGCCGTGCGGCCCCGCCGGACCGCGCCGAGCGCCGACCTCAGGCGGAACTGCCGGTTGATGAACTCCTCGCCGCGCTCCCGGATCGTCAGAAACAGCCGGGAGACGGCCCCCTCGTCCTCGCGGACGATGTCCCGCAGGTCGCGCCGCCGCCGCTCCGTCCGCTCGTCCAGGTCCGTGAGTGTACGGAAGTCCTTCTCCAGGAGCTTCCCCGCGTCGCCGATCGCGTCCCCGAGCCGCCGGCAGACCGAGAGCGCCGCATCCACCAGGCCGAACAGCCGCAGCTTCGACTTCTCCGCGTCGTCGAGCCGGTTCAGGACGAAATCCTCGAGGCCCGGCAGGCCCGACGCCTCGAGCGTCGCATCGTCGCCGGCGGCGATCGCCCGGTCCGCCACCTTGCTGGCCACGGGGAGGATCTCGGGGTCGATCCCCAGCTCGTCGCGGGCGCACTGCGCGACGTACTCGCGGATCTCGTCGACCTCGGCGGGCTCGCGGATGTCGGTCTTCGAGAGCACGAAGACGATCTTCCTCCGCCACTGCTCGCTGATGAGGTGGAGGAAGACGTTTTCACTCTCGGAGTAGGGCCGGTCGCAGGAGGTGACGAAGAGGACCAGGTCGGCGCGCGGCAAAAAGCCCCGCGTGATCTCGTCGTGGCGGCGGACGATGGAGTTCGTGCCCGGCGTGTCGACGACGGCGAGGCCGACCAGCCTCTCGCTTTCGACGAACCGGTCGACGACGAACGGCTCGCGCTCCACCGTCTCCTCTTCCCCGTGGCGGAGGATGGTGATCCGGTCGGTGACGGGCGTCGGCCCGACGGCGCAGACCTCGGCGCGCAGCAGCGTGTTGATGAGGGAGGACTTCCCGGACTTCACCTCCCCCACGACGACGACGAGGAAGGCCTCGGTCAGGTGGGAGAGGAGCGTGCCGATCTCCGTCCGCTCACCGTCGCCGGTGGCGAAGCTCTCGAGCCGCTCGAGGATGCCCCGGATTCCGGTGAGGGCCTCCACGTGCTCGGTCCGGACGAGGAACGGATGCGCCTCCGGCATCCGGGGAAGGTACGAGTGCGACGGCGGGGAAGCAATCGAAACCGGTGCGACCGCCCTACTCGAACACGTGCTTCGGCCCGTCCGTGAACGGAGCGCCGCAGTACATGCACGTCTTCCGGCGCGAGTTCGATCGGCGGCCGCACCCGGGGCACTCCTGCGGCGTCGGGCCCATCCGGCCGTCCACGCGGCCGTCGCGCAGGTCGATCTCCTCGATCCTCGCCAGGAGCTCCTCCTCGTCGAGCGCCCCCCGGTCGCGCAGGAGTTCCCACATCGCCTGGCAGGCCAGGGAGATGCGGTCGACCCTGTCCTGCAGGCCGTCGAGTTCGCGCCCCACCTGGATGGACTTGTTCCGCGCCCCCGACGCCTCGTTGCGGGCATCGATGATCCGGCCGTGCTGGTGCATCTCCCAGAACAGGTCACCCGGCATGTCTCTCACCTCCGCTGATCACCGACCCACGGGATTCTTCTCCCTTACGAGGAGTCCGACCACGGTATTCCGCAAGATGTCCGGGGAATGGTAAAAGCTGGGGGCAGACCCAGTTGCCGCCCGTGGCCGGGACCGACCCCATGCGCCGAGTCTGGAAGACCCTTCCCGTCGTGCTCCTCCTGCTCTACACCGGCGCGAATCTCGTCCGCCTGGGCGGCGGGGATCCGGAGACTCCGCACCACGACTTCGTCGCCTACCACGCCGCCGCCCGAGCGGTGATCGAGGGTGAGGATCCGTACGAACCCGCCTCCCCGCCCGGCGATCCCTCCACGACGCGACAGTACCGGTACCCTCCCCTGACGATCTGGTTCTTCGTGCCCTTCGGCCTCTTTCCGTACGCGACCGCCTGGCGCCTCTTCCTCGGCGTCAAGATCGCCTTCGCCCTGGCCGTGGTCCTCGTCTGGTGGTTCCGGTTCGACGGACGGAAGCACCCCGCCGTGTTCCTGGCCCTGGCGCTGCTGGCGTTCAACGCCGCGATCCTGAAGGACCTGAAGGCCGGCAACGTGACGATGATCGAGCAGTTGCCGCTCTGGCTCGGCCTCGCCGGTTTCCTCGCCGCCCGGTACCGGACCTTCGCGGTGCTCGTGGCGGTCTCCGCGCTGTTCAAGCTGACGAACGCGTTCTTCCTCGTGCTCTGCCTCACCCTCCCCCGACCCGCGCGGGTACGCACCGCTCTCACCGGGGCCGGGATCCTCGGCGCCTCGCTCCTCCTCTCGGGGATCGTGTACCCGGACCACTTCCGGTCCTTCCTCCACCACGCATGGGGCGCGATCGGAGAGATCCGCGGGGCCGTATCCCCGTCCAGCGTGAACCTCCTTCACGACTTCCGGGAGGGCCTGGCGAGCCGGCTGTCCGTCTCCCTCCCGACGTGGACCTCGTGGGCGGCGTGGGCGGCGTTCTCCGCCACGATCGTCGTCCTGTCGCTCCGCGGTTCCCGGCGCCTCTCCCGGGAACCCGGTCGCGACGCCCGGCTGGACCTCGTGCTCCTCGCCTGCCTCGTCTTCGTCCTGATCTCCCCGCGGACCAAGGACTACACCTGCGTGCTCCTCGTCCCGGCCGCCTTTCACATCGTGACGGAGTACCGACGGCTCCCGGCGCGCTGGCTGCTGCTCCTCCTGCTGGTCCTCTCGGCGAGGTACGTCCTGCCGATGGCGCTCGGCTTCGTCTACGACCTGCTCTGGCAGTACGTCGCCCTCTTCGGCGCCCTGCTGCTGTGGGTGCTGTTCCTGCACGAGAAGCGGGAGGTCCCGGCGGCTCCGAACTCCGCCTGACCTGTTTTTGGCGAGCCGGGGGGCGAGGACTACGATGCCCCTTTCCAATACTCAGGAGTTCCCCCCCATGTTGATCGCAGTCCCCTCCGACACCACTGACGGCCTCGATTCCGCCATCTCCGAGCACTTCGGCCACTGCGCCGCGTTCACCCTGGTCACGGTGACCGACGACGCCATCGGAGAAGTCTCCGTCCTCGAGAACGAGGGCCACGCGGAGGGCGGCTGCATGACGCCCGTGAACTTCCTCAAGGGGCACGGCGTCGAGGTGCTCCTCGCCGGCGGCATGGGCGGACGCCCCCTCGCCGGCTTCCAGCAGGTCGGGATCGACGTCCGCTCGAAGGAAGGCGCGAACACCGTCCGGGAAGTGGTCGAACTCTACGTCGCCGGCGGATGCCCCTCCTTCGGCGAGGCGCAGACCTGCGGCGGCGGCGAAGGCGGCTGCAGCGGGCACGACCACCACCACGAGCCCGAGACGTTCCCCATCGAGGGCAAGGCCGACATCCGCGACGGCCGCCTGGTCACGATCGACTACGAGCTCAAGGACGCCGACGGAACCGTCCTGGACTCTTCGTCCTCGACCGGCCCGATGCGCTTCGTCTACGGCACGGGCCAGATCTTCCCGGCGATCGAGGAGGCTCTGGCCGGACTGGAGCCCGGCGCGACCGTGGTCCGTGAGCTGAAGGCCGCCGAGGGATTCGGCGAGCGGGACGAGTCCCGCGTCGTCGAAGCGCCGCGCGACCAGATCGATCCGAAGGTCTCCGTCGGCGACACGGTCATGGCCCAGGACCCGCAGGGCCAGCAGTTCCGCCTCATCGTCCTCAGCCTGGACGAGAAGGTGGCCCGTCTCGACGGCAACCACCCCCTGGCCGGCAAGGACGTGGTCTTTACGCTGACCGTGAAGGCGGTCGAGGGCATCAAGTAGAGGTTTCGCTCCCGGGCGGCGGGCGCAGGCGGCCCGACTCCTCGAAGGTGCGCAGGTGCAGGTCGACCTGCGGGAACGCGATCTCGATGCCCTCCTCCGGGAAGCGGCGGCCGATCTCGACGTTGAGGTCGTTCCGGACGTCGAGCCGATGCTCGTACTCGGTGAAGACGAAGACCCGGACTTCGAGGGTCGACTCGCCGAACGCCCGGAACCACACGCGAGGCTCCGGCCGCCGCTTGACGAGGTCGTGGCCCGCCACGATCTCGAAGAGCACCTCCCGCGCGCGGACCATGTCCGTCCCGTAGGCCACCCCCACGTCGATCGTCACCCGGACGACGGAGTCGTTGTGCGTCCAGTTCACGACCTCCTCGCTGATGAACTTCCGGTTGGGGAGGATGATGACCTGGTGGTCCAGGTTCAGGATCTGGGTGGCCCGGATGTTGATCTTCTCGATGGTGCCGTTCGTGCTCCCGACGGAGACGACGTCCCCGACGCGAACCGGCCGCTCGAAGAAGAGGATCAGCCCCGAGACGAAGTTCGAGACGATCTCCTGCAGGCCGAAGCCGACGCCGAACGAGACCGCGGCCAGTGCCCACCCCAGGCTCGAGAAGCTCATGTGCAGGCTGAGGACGGCCGCCGAGTACGCGACGAGAAGGACGGCGTACTTCGCGATCGCGTCGATGGCGAAGCGGGTCCCGATCTGGAGACGCGGCATCCGCGAGAACAGAAAGACGTGCAGGATGCCGCCGAGGTTCGCGACCAGGAAGTGCCCGCCGGCGATCCAGGAGACCGACTTCAGGACGTCCCAACCCGTCAGCCAGGTCCCGGCCGCTTCGTCGACCGTCGTGATCCGGAGGGACGAGAGGACGGAACGCAGGCCGGTGCCGAGCTCCCAGAAGCCGGCGAGGAGACCGATGGTGAGGACGATCGTCAGCGCGCCGACGGCGCGGGCGACCTGGCGGGTGTACTTCTCCACCAGCACGTCCGCCTCCACGATGCCGACCTCGGGCCGCATCTTCTGGCGGTACCGGCGGGCGGTCTGATCCAGGAGCGACGTGAGCAGGTTGTACGCACCGGCGATCACGATCCCCGCCGCGAAGGTCTGGAGGATGCTGACGGAGAGGAGACGCGCACCGAACCGGTATCCCATTGCGTCCATCACGAGGACGACGCCGGTGGCCAGGACGACGAGGGGGCCGAGGACGGTGGCGACCCGCGACCAGAAACCGTGACCGCCCGTGGTCTCCCGGACCAGGGCCCCGCGCCTCCGGAGCAGGCCCAGGAGCACGAAGGCCACCCAGACCATGAGGACCATGTGGAGGAGGCGGGGGAGGTGCTCGAGGCGCGGACTCACGGGGAAGGTGCGCAGAACCAGCCACGGGACGGCGACGAGGAGAAGGCCATTCGTGACGACGCGGTTGGCCCGGCGCAGCTGTTCCGCCACCGCGGGCGGCGCGTGCATGTCGGTCACCGCCACGCCGTCCTCCCGGAACGCCGAGTCGTGGAACCGGCGGAGGAACAGGACGATCGCGGCACCGATGACGAACATCCGCACCGGGAGGTCGATGGCCGGCGGCAGGGCGAGCAGCCCCAGGAGGAGGGCCGCGAGAACGAGCAGAACCGGAGCCAGGCTCGAGACGAGCGCGGTGGCCGCGATCCGTTGCAGAATGACGGCGATCGCCCCGCCCCGGTAGTTCCAGCGGGAGTGGTAGGCGGAGAGCCGCCGGTGGAGGAACGCGCCCCCGACGACGAGGGCCAGGAAGCCGGCCGCGAGGAGCACGAACCGCCAGGGCTCCCGGCCCGCTGCGCGCGGAACTCCCTCGCCGACCCACGCGGAAACGATCCGGCGGATCTCGAAGGCGACTCCCTCGACCGTGTCCGGCCCGAGCGGATCGTGACTCCTCACCCAGTACATGTACCCGAGGAGGAACGATTCCATCTTGTCGAGGATGGCCTTCCGCGCGGCGTACAGGCCGTCGATCTCGAGCAGCACCTGCACGACGGTGTTCGACCGTTCGTACCAGGCCCGAAGGGCGGCGCGGAGTTCGTCGGGCTCGGCCGCGGGCGGCGCTTCGCCGCCGACGGGCACGCTGCCCTGGAGCAGCCGATCCTGGATTCCGGCCCGGATCCCGAGGTGTTCCGAGAGGAGCGCCCGGAGCTCCGGCTCGAGCCGTTCCTCGACGAACGCGCGCACTTCGTGGACGAACTCGAGGTTCGTGTTGAGCAGGTCCGGGGTGCCGGCCGAGGCGCCGGACGTGTCCGCGAATCGCTCCCGGAGTCGCGCCAGGCGATCGCCGAGGTATTCGTTCGTCTCCGCCTCGCGGTCCTTCCAGGCGGAGCAGGCCGTCCGTTTCTCCGTGAGCCGCTCCGCGCCCGCGCGGGCGACGAGCAACTCGACACGTCGCTTCGCCTCGACGAGGACCCCGGGCGCCGCGGGGGGATCGGCCGTCTCCAGCCGTGAGAGCTCCCCCCGGGCCCGCGCGAGCCGGGCCTCGAGTTCCCCGAGGGTGAGCTCGGGCTCCTTCGTGTCGGGATCGGACCCCGCCGACGCCGGCACCGCGGCCGCCAGGGCCAGGACGAGAACGCCGAAGGCCGCGCCAACCGGTGCGACTCTGGAAAGCCGAGAGAGCAAGTTCAACCTCCGCGGCGGCACCACACGATCTCCCGCCCGGGGCATGGTAACCGCTCCCGCTCTCCGGACCCCACACCCCGGGGAAGCGTCAGGAAACGAACAGCTTGTCCGTCGCGAACTTCGGGTCGCAGGTCAGGCGGACGCCGAGACGCCGGAGACCGCGCTCGTCCCCCGGCGTCGGGAGGTGGCTCAGGTGCAGCTCGCAGCTCCGAAGCGCGGGGAGCTTCTGCATGGCCTGGTGGGCCAGGGGGTTTGTCGTGGCGCTGACGGACAGCGCCAGCAGGGTGTCCTCGAGGTTCAGACTGATGGAGCCGAGTTCGAGGATGTCCTTGCGAAGCGCGGCGATGGATTCGATCACCGGCGGGCTGATGAGGTCGAGGTGAGGCGGGACGTCGGCCAGCGCCTTGATGGCGTTCAGGACCAGCGCCGCCGAGGCGTGCATCAGCGAGGAGTTGTGCCCCGTGACGACCCGGCCGTCCGGGAGTTCGATCGCCGCTCCGCTGAAGACGCCGCGGTGCCCGTTTCCTCCCCGGCGCTCCATGCGACCGGCGGCCTCGCGGGCCGAAAGAACCACCGACCGATCCTCGGGACGAACGCCGAACTCCTCCATCAGCGCCTCGATCCGGCGGACGCTGGCCCGGTCCGAGAGCCCCAGGGCCTCGTCGCACGCGTAGCGGAAGTAGCGGCGCACGATCTCGCTCTTCGCCGCATCCTGCGCCCCCTCGTCGTCCGTGATGGCGAAGCCCGCGCGGTTGACGCCCATGTCCGTGGGAGACCGGTACATGGAGTCGCCGGTGATCCTCGTGAGGATCCGCCGGAGGAGGGGGAACGCCTCGATGTCCCGGTTGTAGTTGACGGCCCGCTCGTCGTACGCCTCGAGGTGGTACGGGTCGATCATGTTCACGTCACGCAGCTCGGCGGTGGCCGCCTCGTAGGCCGCGTTCACCGGATGACGGAGCGGCAGGCTCCAGATCGGAAAGGTCTCGAACTTCGCGTACCCCGCGGGAGTCCCGCGCTGGTGCTCGTGATAGACCTGGCTGAGGCAGGTGGCCATCTTTCCGCTGTTGGGGCCGGGCGCGTTGACGACGACCAGGGGCGCGTCCGTCTCGACGAAGGGGTTCGACCCGTAGCCCTCTTCAGAGACGACACGCTCGGTGTCGGCGGGATAGCCCGGGATCGAACGGTGAGTGACGACCTGGATCCCCCGGTTGCGGAGCTTCTGAATGAAAGCCTCCGCCGAGGGCTGGCCGTCGAACCGGGTGATGACGACGGCGCGGACCTCGAGCCCACGCGTGCGCAGGTCGTCGATGAGCTTGGTCGTATCGGCGTCATAGGTGATGCCGAAGTCGCCGCGGACCTTGCGCCGCTCGATGTCCCCGGCGTACACGCAGAGGATGATCTCGGTCTGCTCGCTGATGCGCTCGAGCAGCTTCATCTTGATGTTGGGGTCGAAACCGGGGAGGACCCGCGCGGCGTGGAAGTCGAAAAGGAGCTTCCCTCCGAACTCCAGGTAGAGCTTCCCACCCACCTCGCTCATCCGCTCGAGGATCGCTTCCGTCTGTTCGGCGAGGTAGCGGTCGTTGTCGAAGACGGGGGTGCCCATGCAGGAGCGCTCCTGTTCGGTTCTGGTTCGCACGGCGTTGCCCTGGCGAGGCCCTTACGATAGCGGCCCTCTCCAGCCATCCACAGCCCTTCTTCACCGCCGGCCCCGACGGGTCGACCCCTTCCGCGGCCGATCCCGTTTCTCCTTCCGGGCCTCGATCGCCTCCTTCGGCGGGTGCGTGGGGATCAGGCAGTCGCGGCCGCCGCCGATCAGGTCGGTCCGCCCCGCGTCGACGAGGGCCCGGCGCACCGTGAAGTAGTTTCGCGGCAGGAAGAACTGCAGGAGCGCGCGCTGCACCTGGCGCTCCTTCGCGCCCCGCGCCGCGTCCACCGGGCGCATCCCGTTCGGGTCGATGCCCGCGTAGTACATGCAGGTCGCCACGTCCATCGGCGCCGGGATGAAGTCCTGGACCTGCCGCGGCCGGTAGCCTCGGCGCTTCAGGTAGACCGCCAGCTCGATCATCTGGGCGGGACCGCTCCCGGGATGGCTCGCGATGAAGTAGGGCACCAGGTACTGCTCCCGGCCCGCCGCGCAGGACGCGGCCCGGAAGCGCTCCGCGAAGGTCTCGAAACTGCGCTGCCCCGGCTTCCGCATCTTCTCGAGCACCGGCTCGCTCACGTGCTCGGGGGCCACCTTCAGGTGCCCGCCGACATGGTGCGTGGCCAGCTCCTCCATGTACTCCGGCTCGTCGGCGGCCAGGTCCATGCGAATGCCGGAGGCGATGTGGATCTTCTCGATCCCCGCCACCGCCCGGCTCTTCTTCATGAGCGTAACGAGCGGCGCGTGGTCCTTGTTCAGGAGCTTGCAGACGGTGGGATGGACACAGGAGAGGCGGCGGCACTTCGCCTGGACCTCCGGCTTGCGGCAGCCCATCCGGTACATGTTCGCGGTGGGACCGCCCAGGTCGCTGATGTGCCCCTTGAAGTCCGGCATCGCGGCGATCCCCTCGAGTTCGCGAAGGATCGAGGCCTCGCTCCGGCTCTGAACCGTCCGGCCCTGGTGAAGGGTGATGGAGCAGAAGCTGCAGCCGCCGAAGCAGCCGCGCATGATCTGGACGGAGTCGGCGATCGTCTTCCACGCCGGGATGGCCCCCTCCTCCTCGTAGCGGGGATGCGGGCGGCGCCGGTACGGAAGCTCGTGGAGCGCGTCCAGTTCGGCCTCCGTGAAGGGCAGGTCCGCCGGGTTGACCACCACCGTGCGGTCGCCGTGGCGCTGCGTGAGACGCCGGGCGTTCTCCGGGTTCGTCTCCCGATGGACCAGGCGGGTCGCGACGGCGAACCGGACCTTGTCGTCCCGGACTTCCTCGAAGCTCGGGAGCTCGACGACCTCGCGACCGCGGGGCCCGTTGCCGAACGCGTGGTCGGGCAGGGGGTCCCGCTTGCCGAGCAGGTACGCGACGCCGCGGAGGTCCCGGAGGTCCTTCACGGTCTTCCCCGCGGCCAGGCCCTGCGCGATCGTGAGGATCGTTCGTTCGCCCATGCCGTGGACGAGCAGGTCCGCCTTCGAGGAGACGAGGTTGCCGGGGTAGACCTTGTCCGACCAGTAGTCGTAGTGGGCGACGCGCCGGAGGGATGCCTCCACGCCCCCGGTCACCACCGGGACCTGCTTGAACGCCTCGCGGCAACGCTGGGCGTAGACCGCGCAGGCCCGGTCGGGCCGCAGGCCGATCCGCCCGCCGGGGGAGTAGGCGTCGTCGTTCCGCCGCTTCCGGTTGGCGGTGTAGTGGTTGACCATCGAGTCCATCGCGCCGGAGCCGACGGCGTAGAAGAGCCGCGGCGGCCCGAGGTCGCGCCAGGCGTCGGCGCTCTTCCAGTCGGGCTGGGACAGGATCACCACCTTGAAGCCGTTCGCCTCGAGCCACCGGCCGAGAATCGCCGCGCCGAAGGACGGGTGATCGACGTACGCGTCCCCCGAGACGAACACGACGTCCGCCCGATCCCAGCCACGCGCGGCCATCTCCGCGCGGCTCGTGGGCAGGAAGGTGTCGTCGGGTATCTCGTGCATGGTGAGGAGCCTCAGGGGGGTGCCGGGACGCCGCACACCGGGTCCCGATCATGGAAGCCACGTGACCGGCGGGCAAGGATCCTGTGCGGAAGCAGCCGTGACGGCCGGCGGCGGATGGACGGGAGAAGGGCCATCGCCTGAGACGGGTCGCGCGCCGGACGACTTCGGTCACGTCCGAATCGAAACGATCGCTTCCTCCCGATTCGCGGGAAGAAGCGATCGCTCGCTCACGTGACGGTCGGCCGGGTCTACTTCGGAGCCGTCTCCTCCGCCGCCGGATCCGGCTCGGGCTGCGCTTCGGTCCGGGGCTCCTCGCGCTCCGCCGTGCTCTTCGCGGGGTCACCGACCCCGCACGCGCCGGCGCCTCAGGTGGGGACGCCCATCCGCGGCAGGACCACCTGCGTCAGGATGAGCCAGCCCGCCAGGATCAGGATGATCCAGAGTGCTTCCGACATGACTTTCCTCGCCTTCTTCATCGGTTCGTCGTCCCCATCATCGTCAGGAATGAGTCCCGGCGGGAGCTTCTTCCTTACGCTCGCAATCCCCGGGCACGCCCAACGCCTTCAGGATGTCGTCCATCAGGCACCACTTCGTTATGCCGCTCTGGAACAGGTTCAGGCCCACGAAGGCCGTTCCCAGGAAGAACCACGGACTCACCCACCAGCCGAGGGCCAGCGTGGCGAGGACGAACGTCCCCGCGATCAGACGGACCAGGTTTCCGACGGTCATGACGCACTCCCTTCGGCCGCGCCCGCCGGAGAAACGGCCGGCTTGTTTCCGTAGAGCCGGAACCAGATCAGCGGAACGACGAGCAGCGTGAACGCGGTGCTGGCGAGGATGCCGAAGATGAAGGCCCAGGCCAGGCCGGAGAAAATGGGGTCGAGCACCATCACCCAGGTGCCCATCATCGAGGTCCCCGCGGTCAGCAGGATCGGCTTGATGCGGACCGCGCGCGCCTCGATCACCGCCTCCTTCGCGCTCTCGCGACCCTCCGCGATCAGCACCTGGATGAAGTCGATCAGGATGATCGAGTTCCGAACGACGATCCCGG
>JBDLIY010000023.1:0-17787 GCA_039714635.1 Planctomycetota bacterium | reverse complement strand
CGGGTGCTCGAGGCCGGCGGTGACCCACGCCTCCTGGAGGAAGCGGGCGCGGAGGGAGTCGTAGGCTTTCGATTCCACCGTGCCCGGGGTCGGCGGGGCGAGGGTGGAAGGGTCGGTCGGCGGATCGTCCGGGTCCGGTGCCCCGCCGGGGCGGACGGTCTTGTAGGCGATGCGCCGGTGGAGGTCCTCGTCGTGGGTGCTGTAGACGATCCCCATTCCGCCGCGGCCGGCGACTTCGAAGTCGGCGTAGCGGTCGTCCGGCACGATCCGCAGCCGCTCGGCGGGCGGAGAGGGATCGCCGAAGACCGCGTCGAAGACAGCGAGGGCCTGGAACCGGGCGCGGAGGGGCTTCTCGAGGTCCGGATGGAGGCGGACGACCGCTTCGGGATCGACCGGCTCTCCCCGGTCCATCGCCTCCCGCCACTCCAGCAGGATCCGGTCGATGCGTTCGGCTTCGTCCATCAGAGTTCCAGGTCCATCACAGCTCCGGGGACAGGATCGCCGCCAGCTTCGCGACGGCCCGCGCGTAGAGCTTCTTCATCGCCTCGTGGCTCCGACCCATCTCCTCCGCCGCCTCGCGGAGCGTCCGGCGCTGCGCCTGGACCAGGTCGAGGGCCCGCCGGTAGTCCTCCGGCAGCGTCGCCATCGCCGCCTCGAGGCGAAGCTCCAGCTCGCGACCCATCGCGAACTGGCTGGGGCTGGGGTCCTGCCCTTCGAAGTAGACGGTATCCGGCCGGGCTCCCTTCGTCACTTCCTGCCGGTCGCCCCGGCGCCGCGTCGCCCGGAACCGCCGGATCTCCTCGCGGAGCTTGTTGAGGGCGATCTTCTCGAGCCAGGCGCCGAAGGCCCCTTCCCCGCGGGACTCGAAGTCGCCGATCCGGACGTAGGCGGTGAGCCGGGCCTCCTGGAGGATGTCCTCGACGGCGAACTTCCTCTTGAGGTCGGCGGGGATGCGGCGCTCGACGCGGGCCCGGACGCGGGCTTCGTAGCGGTCGAAGAGGGGGCGGAGCGCGGCTTCGTCGCCGTCGCGGATCCGGGCGATCAGGGCGTCGTCGTCGGCATCTGCGTTCATGGGACCCCGGCTGCGGCCCGCTGATCGTAGGCGCGAACCCGAACTTTTTCCCGGATTCGGAGTCCCACCCGTCGGATTCGCGCCATTGGGGAGGTGAGACGTTCCCGGTCCCATTCGGCCGGGAGCCCTCGACTTCAAGTCTGCGCAGGGGGGCGGTCGCCAGAAGCTGCGGTCCCGATAGCTTCCGCCAAGGTGGTGGAACGGCATCGCCCCCTCGCTCTCCCCTCCCCCGATGGTACTCATAGGCACCGCCGCACAGAAGCTGTTGTGTTTCCATGACTTCTGTTCACAGGGTGCGCCTCCCGGTGGCGCAGATTCAGCGCTCCGGCGCCACGTAGATCCGCACTGTCTCCCACTCGCTCTTCTTCGCGAAGAACCCCGTTCCCTCCCAGGCGAGGGTCGCCGGCAGGCGGTCCAGGCCCTGGGCCTCGAGGATCCGGTCGTGGCGCTCCTCCGTCATCACGACGGCCACCGGCTTCCCGGACCTGAGCAGCTCGAGGAGCGGTTTTCCGCGGGTGACGTGCTCGAGGGGCACGGTGGTCTCCGTCGTCCGCCGGCCATCGGCGTCGCGTTGAGAGTCGTAGACGAGGCCGTCGGGCCGGAAGTCCATGACGACGCGCCGCGTGCCCGGCGGTGCCGCCTCCGCGAGGGCGGCCGCGGCCCTGGGAACGAGGCGGTGACGCTCGAGGGCGGGCAGCACCCAGAAGAGAAGGACCGCGAAGAGGGTCGCCGAGACGAGGACCGCTGCGGGGACGGCGGTTCGCGCGCTCCGACGCGGTCCCACCATCCGCAGGAGCGGGACGACCAGGGCGAGGAGCAGGACGATTCCGCCATGTCGGAGGTCGGGGAAACCGGGCTTCGTGGACACGTAGGCGAAGCCGAGCGTCGCCGCGGCGAACATCGCCGTCACGAGCCAGGTGCCGGCCCGGGACGGACGGCCCCGGCCGGCGGAGATCGCGCCGCCGACGAGCATCGCCAGTGCCGGGAGGGCCGGCAGCACGTAGTGGGGCCGCTTGCCGATCACCGCCGTGAAGACGAGGAGCGTTCCGGCGATCCACCAGGCGAGGAAGGTCCGGTCCCGCGGATCGATGCCGGTGTCCCGCCACCGGCGCCAGGCGTTCGGCAGCCACGCCGACCAGGGGAAGAACGAGATCGGCACCGACACGACGTAGTAGAGGAACCACCAGGGCGCCCAGCCGCCGTGGCCCGAGACGCCGCCGCCCGCGCGCGAGAGGACGTGTTCCCCCAGCGCCACGCGGAAGATGCCGCCGTCCGTCCGGAGGTCCACCGGGATCGCCCAGGCGAGAACGATCGCCGTGGCGAGGAAGAACCCGGCCGTCGCGCCGGCGAGCGCCCGGCCCCGCTCCTCCGGCCGGAGCAGCCGGAACGCCCCGATGCCCGCCACGATCGGCACGACCTGCCCCGGCGGCCCCTTCGCCAGGCCGCACAGGCCGAACGCGACCCAGAAGGCGAGCCACGTCGCGAACGTCCGCTCCCCTCGAACCCGGCGGTGCAACGCGTCGAGCGCCAGCATCACGCAGCCGAGCAGCAGCCCGTCCGCGGTCGAGGCCCGGCCGGAGACGCCGGCCTGGAGAGAGGTCGCGAGCACCAGTCCCGCGAGCAGCCCGGCCCGGAGTCCGGACATGCGCGTGGCCATCCTCACCGTCAGCATCACCGCGAGCGCCAGCCCCAGCGCCGACGGAAACCGCGCCCCCGTCTCCCCGACGCCGAACAGCGAGTACCCGATCATCTGGCCCCAGTACACGAGGACCGGCTTGTCGAGGCGCGGTTCGCCGTTCAGCATCGGCAGCAGCAGGTCCCCGCGGGCGAGCATGTCGCGGGATGCCTCCGCGAACCGCGGCTCGTCGGAGTCGAAGAGGGAGTGCGTCCAGGTCCCCGCGAGGAAGAAGAGGAGCGCGCCGAGGAAGACGAGGAACAGAAGGCGGCGGGGGGCGGCGGCTTCCACCCGTGAGCTTGTAGCGGGGCGGCCGGTCTTTGTCAAACGGGCCCGCGGACCGCCACCTACGGCCGCAGGAGCTTCTCGAGTTCCGTCTTCGGGAACGCGTAGCGCCGGGTTTCGATCGTGACGCCGCGGTCGCCGGACGGGGAGAACAGCTCTCCGAGGAACTTCGATCGCCCGGGCGTGAGGGGAAACCCGGCCCGTGTCCGCGTGCCCTGTGGACGCGCTTTGTCCCGGTTCGGGGCTCTGCTACCTTTGGTTCCGGCCCTGGTTCCGGCCGCTTTCCTGACGAGCGCGAGGTCCACCGAGATGACGACCGAGTCCACCGGGACGACCGTGATCCTCCATGGCGTGGCCGCGGAGCGGAAGGTCACCGATCACCCGATCACCCTCCCGGCCTACGACCGCGAGATGTTCGAAGACGTCGCGTTCATGACGGCCATGAACATGGTCCTGATGGGAAACTACTCCCGGACGGGCCACTTCGGCGGCCCGCTCGCGTACACTCCGTACAACGTCGCCCTCCACCTCGGCGGCCCCGAGCTCGGCGGCATGCGCTACGACCTCCGCCAGCCGAAGCACCCCTTCGCCGACAAGTTCATGCTCACCGGCGGGCACTGCATCCCCACGTGCTACTCGCTGTGGATGATCCTCTACGAGGCGATGTTCCGGCAGTGGAAGGACACCGGGGACGACGCCTTCCGGTTCGACCCGAAGGACGCGATCCTCTCGATCGACGCGCTCGGTTTCCGCCGCGGCCCCGACGCCGTGAAGACGATCCTCTCCGGCGCGGGCGTGGAGGACGAGGAGCTCTTCGAGCAGGCGAAGCTGCGCGGCATCCGCGCGCTGATGGGCCACGCCGAGACGACCGACGTCACGAACGACGTGAATGGCGGCCCCTCCGGCCTCGGCATCGCAACGACCGCCGGCAAGGCGATGTTCTGGGACTACGTCGGCGCGCCGGACACCCTGAAGATCTTCGCCCTCGAGGGTGAGTTCGCCCTGACCTCCGGCCACAGCCAGGAGCTGAAGACGGCGGCGCTCGCGCAGCGCGTCGGCAAGCGGCTCCGCGTCCTGATGTCCATGAACAACGCGGGTATCGACGACCGGCTGATCGGCGGCGTGATCCGGGAGGAGGTCGAGGGCTACGACATCGCCAGCCAGTGGGCGAGCTACGGCTGGCACACCGCGACGATCGACGACGGCCACGACTTCGACCAGATCTTCGCCGCGCTCACCGCGATGGAGGAACACCCGGCCGACGACCGCCGCCCGATCATCGTGATCGGCGACACCGTGAAGGGCTGGTGGCCGGGCGCGGTGAACGGCGAGATCCCGGGCTACGGACCGCTCTTCGACGGCTACCCGAGCCACCCCTACTCCCTCGAGATGAACGGCGAGTACTTCGTCGCCCTCGCCGAGACCTACGAGAAGAGGTACGGCGTCACGTTCGTCGGCATCCGCGATGGGAAGCCCGCGACCGAGGCCGACCGCCTCCGCCAGTTCAAGACGAACGTCGACGTCTGCCTGTCGGTCCTGGACGGAAAGCCTGGCCTGCGCGAGTGGATCACGGGGCGGATCGTCGACATCGCCCGGACGCTGGACCGCAACCTGCCGGTCAACATCCCGACCGACACCGACCCGTTCCTCGACGAGCGCCTGCTCCCGGAGAACCTGCCGGTCGAGCCGGTCGAGGCCACGGTCACGAACCCGTTCTCCGGCGAGACCGTCGAGCGCACGATCCGGCTCTTCCGCGAGGCGGGCGAGATGGCCGGCGCGCGCCGCGCGATCAGCGAAATCGGCGCATACCTGAACGTCGTCACGAAGGGTCGCTTCCTGACCTGGGCCGCGGATCTCTCCGATTCGATCAACGTCGAGGACTGCAGCTTCTTCGGCCACTACGACCCGGTGGACAACCCGGCCGGCACCCGCATGAAGGCCCCGATCCAGGAGGCGGTGAACGCGGCCTCCCTCGTGGGCGCCACCAGCCAGAACCTCTCGGCCGACCCGGGCAACTTCGCCGGCGTCTGGGGCGTCTCCGGCACCTACGGCGCGTTCACCCCGCTCATGTACACGGCCCTGCGCGTCTACAGCCAGCAGAACCAGGACAGCCCGTTCAAGATCGGCGTCCCGACCATCCTCTGCGGCCACTCCGGCCCGGAGACGGCGGCCGACGCCCGCACGCACTTCGGCATCTTCGCCCCGCAGGTGTGGACGCTCTTCCCGAAGAACCACGTCGTCAACCTGTACTTCTGGGACGTGAACGACGTCGCCCCGGCGTACTTCGCGGCGGCGGCGAAGGCGGCCCGCGTGAAGGAGGTCGGCATCCTGGCCGTGCACGTCGCGCGCCCCGACTTCGTCGTGGCCGACCGGAGCACGTTCGCCGACCCCGACCCGCTGTCAGGCGCGAAAGGGATCTACCTGATCCGGGACTGGAACCGGGACGAGCCGAAGCACGGCACGGTCTTCGTCCAGGGCGCGAGCTCGACCGCGAACCTGCTCGAGGTCCTGCCGCGCCTCGAGGCGGCGGGCGTCAACGTCCGCGTCGCGTCCGTGATCAGCAACGAACTGTTCGAGTTCCAGGACGACGGATACCGGACCCACATCCTCCCGGCCCCGGTGCGCTACGACTGCATGGTGGTCTCCACGATGACGAAGCGCGTCCCGCCGATCCCGAACCTCGGGCCGCTCACGGAGGAGTACTCGATGTACGCCGACCAGGACGACCGCTGGCGGACGGGCGGCACCGAGCCCGACGTCATCGCCGAGGCGGGGCTCGACCCGGAGTCGATCTTCGAGGGCGTGAAGCGCTTCGCGGAGGCCCGCGAGGAACGCCTGGCGCGCCAGCGCGACGCGATGGGGGCGTTGTAGATCGAGTTGCCCCTGCCGCTCGAAGTTCCACTCACTTCCGCCGGAGACAATGGGTAGATAAACTGGAATGGGGAACCCCCGAAGGAGCTGATATGAGCACCCGCCGGCTGAGTGGCATCCTCATCGTCGTCGCCCTGTTCGCCCTCTCGACGCCCGCCATGGGCCAGGCCATGGAGATCTTCTCGGGACAGAAGGCGAAGATCTCCCTCGGCTCGCCGGGCGGTTTCCAGGGCTACCGGTTCGAGGGCATCGAGGGCGACGCCCTCACCCTGAAGGTCGCCGCCTCGAAAAAGACGTCGCTGGATCTCGTCGTCCGGCTGTTCGGACCCACGGCCGAGATCGCCGTTCCAGAGGCGGTGAAGGGCAAGATCACGATCAAGAAGCTCCCGCTGCCTGAGACCGGGACCTACTTCTTCGTGATCTCCGGGGAGTGGCCGACCATCGGCGACTGCAAGATGAGCTTCAAGCTGAAGCGCGCGAAGTTCGTGACGCGGGAGTTCACCGTGCCCGGCGAGGTCGCGTTCACCGCTCCCCACGGGTCTCTCGTTACCGCGACGATCAAGGCCCCGAAGGGATCGAACCTCGAGCCGGGGGTCGACGCGGTCCTGGACATCATGGACGACGACGTCCTCGTGCCGGCCACCGTCACCGAGAAGGGCGGGATCGCGAAGATCAGGAAGCTCTTCCTTCCCGGCTTCAGCGAGTATCGCCTCGTGCTGTCGGCCCGTGAGGGCGCGGCCGCGAACGCGACCGTCAAGCTGAAGATCAAGCCGCCGAAGGCGCCCGAGAAGAAGATCGGCAAGCGGGCGGTCCCGCACTCGCTCGTGACGAAGGTGAACCGGACGGAGGAGGGGATCTCCCGCTTCGGTCGCGCCGAGGCGCAACTCATCGCCATGGACACGAGCGGCGTGGACCTCCGGTTCCCGCCGGGCTCGGACAACGCCGACCTCGCCCTCACCGGCTTCGCCGGGACGGGAGAGACGCCCGGCACCTTCATGTTCGAGGAGTACTACGACACGGAGGGGGAACTCGACGCCGCATTCCCGGACGGCCTCTACACGCTCCGCCTGACGCGGGGCGACGCCTCGGTGTTCGAGATCCCGATCTACTCCGTGGGACCCTACCCCTCGCCCGTCGAGATCACCGACCTGGGCTCGGGCACGACGCCGGCGGTCACGTGGACGGGTGGCGACGGGGCGATGATCATCGTCTTCAGCGTCCTCGACGAGGCCTGGGACCTGACGGTCTTCCACACCGTCCTTTCCGGCACGGAGAGGAGTTTCGCCGTGCCGGACGGCATCATCCAGTCCGGCCGGGAGTACGAGATCTCGGTCCGCTGCTTCACCGGCCAGGCCAAGGCGGTCCTGACGAAGGGGCTGAAGACGTACTGAGAGGTTGCGAAGATGTCCCTGGACGCCCTGCACCTGGCCATGGCCCTGCGAGCACGGGCGAGTGCGCCCGACCTGGAAGTCCTCAGCCTCGACCGTCGCATCCGCGAGAACGCTCGTGCCCTGGGCCTCGTCGTGACGCCCGACCTCGACGGCTGATTCTCCCGACCCGATTCCCGCTTCCCTTCGCATTCCCCTCGACTGTGCGACAATGCCGCGACCATGCTCCGACGCGGCCTGACGGTTCTCCTCCTGCTGACGCTCGCGACCTCCGCCGCTCCCGCCGCCGACGAGGACTTCCTCGCCACGCTGACCAAGGTCGAGCGCGCCTTCCTCGACGGCCACCCCGTCATCCGCGTCGGAGGGGAGACGGACTGGGCGCCCTACGACTTCGTCGACCGCGACGGGCGGCACGCCGGCATCGCCGCCGACTACCTCGCGGTGCTGGGGGAGAAGCTCGGGGTCGAGTTCCGCGTCACGACCGGGCCGACCTGGGACGAGCTGCTCACGAAACTCCGGAAGCACGAGCTCGACCTGCTCCCCGCCATGTGGCGGACCCCGGAGCGGGAGAAGTTCGTCGAGTTCACGGCGGAGTACGGCCGGACGAGCCAGTTCATCTTCACGCGCGGGAAGCGGGAGGACATCCGCCGGGTCGAGGACCTGCGGGACCGGCAGGTCGCCACCGTCCGGGGCTACGCCACCGAAGAGAAGCTCCGCGAACTCGACATCCCGATGGAGTTCGTGCGACGGGATGATCCCCTGGCCGCCCTGCGGGCGCTCGTCGCCGACGAGGCCGACGCCTACGTGGGCGACATCGGCTCCGTCTCCCACCTCATCGAGGAGAACTCGCTCGCGGGGCTGGCCGTCGCCGGCGAGGCCGGGTTCGAAGCGAGCGGGCTGCACATGGGCGTGCGCGACGACTGGCCGCTCCTCGCCGGGATCCTCACGAAGGCGCTCGCGGACATGTCCGTCGACGCGCGCCGGGCGATCACGCGCCGCTGGATCCGCATGGGGGCGGGGGAGGAGACCGACGGGGCGCTGGTCCTGACGAACGAGGAGAAGTCCTGGCTCGCGCGGCACCCCGTCCTCCGGCTCGGCGTCGACCCGGCGTGGGCACCCGTCGATTTCGTCGAGGACGGCCGGCACCGCGGGATCGCGGCCGACGTCCTGGAGCTTCTCGCCGACCGGCTCGGGGTCCGCTTCGAGTTCGTGCCCGGCCGGACGTGGAAGCAGGTGCTCGACGCGGCCCGGAACCGGGAGATCGACGTCATCGCGGCGATCCCCATGAACGAGGAGCGCACGGAGTTCCTCCGGTTCACGGAGCCGTTCCTCCAGGGGCGGGCCGCGATCTTCACCGCGGCGGACGCGCCGGCCGTCGAGGGGCTCCCGGACCTGAACGGCCGCCGGGTCGCGGTCATCGCGGACTCCTTCGTCGAGAGCAGGATCGCCGACGGATACCCGGAGATCCTCGCCGTGCGGGTCGGCGACGTGAAGAGCGGACTGGCCGCCGTCGACGCCGGCCACGTCTTCGCGTTCGTCGGGAACTTCACGGTGGGTGTCCACACGATGCACCAGGAGAACCTGGGTCACCTGAAGATGGCGAAGCGGACGTCGCTGGCCCAGCCGGTCCGCATCGGCGTCCGGAAGGACATGCCGGAACTCGCGACGCTGCTGGACAAGGCCCTCGCGAGCCTCGGTGACGAGGACCACAACGCCGTCCTGGCGCGCTGGCGGTCGGTGACCGTCGAGGAGGATGTCGACTACACCCTCCTCTGGCAGATCGTCCTGATCTCGCTCGGCATCCTCGGGCTCTTCTGGTGGCGGAACCGGGAGATGTCCCGGGAGATCGCCAAGCGCAAGGTCGTCGAGGCGGAGTTGGCGGTCGCGAAGGAGGCGGCGGAGTCGGCGAACCGCGCGAAGTCGGACTTCCTCGCGAACATGAGCCACGAGATCCGGACGCCGATGAACGCGGTGATCGGGCTGTCCCACCTCGCGCTGGAGACGGAGCTCGACGCGAAACAGGCGGACTACCTCAGAAAGATCCATGTCTCCGCCCAGGGGCTGCTCGGGATCATCAACGACATCCTCGACTTCTCGAAGATCGAGGCCGGCAAGCTCGACATGGAACAGATCCCCTTCGACCTCCACTCCCAGGTGCTGGAGAACCTGGCGAACGTGATCGGGCTCCGGTCGGCGGAGAAGGGGCTGGAGCTGATCTTCGACTTCGACGCCGACCTGCCGTTCGCGCTGGTGGGCGACCCCCTGCGGCTCTCCCAGGTCCTCATCAACCTGTTGAACAACGCGATCAAGTTCACGCAGCAGGGCTCGATCACGCTGCGCATCCGGAACCTCGAGCTCGACGGGCAGGCGGCGTTCCTCCGCTTCGAGATCGAGGACACCGGGATCGGCATGACCCGGGAGCAGCGCGGGCGGCTGTTCCGATCGTTCAGCCAGGCGGACACCTCCACCACGCGGAAGTTCGGCGGGACCGGGCTGGGGCTCGCGATCTCGAAGCGCCTCTCCGGGTTGATGGGCGGCGAGATCGGCGTGGAGTCCGTGCCGGGCGAGGGGAGCACGTTCTGGTTCACGGCGCGGTTCGGCCGGGCCGACGAGGGGTCGGTGGAGACCTGGCGCGAGGTGTCGGCGTCCGTGGGGCACCTGCGCGTCCTGATCGTCGACGACAGTCCGTCCGCGCGCGTGATCCTCGGGCGGTACCTGCGCGGCTTCGGCTGCGACGTCGAGGAGGCGACGTCCGGACGGGCCGCCGTCGGCGCGGTGGAGGAGGCGGACCGGCCGTTCGACCTCGTCGTCATGGACTGGAAGATGCCCGGCCTGGACGGCGTCGAGGCGGCCCGGGCGATCCGCGACGGCCCGGTCGAGCCGAAACCCGCCGTCCTGATGGTCACCGCCTGCGACCGCTCCGAGTTGGCCGAACGCGCGGGGGACCTCGCGCTCGCGGGTGTCCTCGTGAAGCCCGTCTCCCCGGCGACGCTCCTCGACGGCATCCTCGCCGCGACCGGAAAGACGGACGACGCGGCCCGGGAGACGGTGGCCCGCGGCGCCGGCCTGCGCGGCGCCCGCCTGCTGCTGATGGAGGACAACGAGATCAACCAGCAGGTCGCCGTGGAGATCCTCGGCAACGCCGGGATCTCCGTCACGGTCGCGGGCGACGGACGCGAGGGAGTCGAACTCCTGACGTCCGCCGCCGACCCGTTCGACGGCGTCCTCATGGATATCCAGATGCCGGTGATGGACGGTTACGAGGCGACGCGGGAGATCCGGAGCCGGCCGGAGTACGCCGAGCTTCCGGTGATCGCGATGACCGCGAACGTGATGGCCGGCGATCGCGAGAAGGCGATCGAGGCGGGGATGAACGACCAGGTTTCGAAGCCGATCGACCTGGACGAGATGTTCGAGGTGCTGGGGCGCTGGATCACGCCGGCGCGGCCCGCGGCGCGCGCGCGGGCCGTCCCGGCCGCGTCGACGAACGACGATCTGCCGCGGATGCCGGGTATCGACACCGCCGAGGGTCTCGCCCGACTCGGCGGCAACCGCGAGCTCTACCGCCGCCTGCTCCTCTCCTTCCGGCGGAAGCAGGCCGGCGCGGTCGGGGAGATCCGGGAGGCGCGCGACGCCGGGGACGAAGAGACCGCGACGCGTCTGGCCCACACGTTGAAGGGGGTCGCCGCGAATCTCGCCGTCGAACACGTCCACCGCGAGGCGAGGGAGGTGGAGGAGGCATTCCGCGCGGGAGAGGCGCCGGCGCTCGGCGATCTCCAGAACGCGGTCGCCGACGCGGTGGAGGCCCTGGAGGCGCTGGAGACGGAGGCCGCGGCCGGGGAGGTCCGCGAGGTCGGCGCGGCCGAGATCCACGAGGTCCTCGGCCGGCTCCGCGACCTGCTGGAGCTGGACGACACCGAGTCTCTGGCGGAGGCGAAGCGGGTGGAGGAGACCTTCCGCGGGACCGACCTCGAGGTCGACGCGATCGAACTGCGGGAGCTGGTCGAGGACTTCGACTTCACCGGAGCCCTCGACCGGCTGTTGGCGATCCTCGCGAAGCACGAAGTGTAACCACGGGGGCCCGGGCCTCCGGTAGACTCGGCGGGACTCGAGAAAGAGGGCTCCATGGAGAAGCGTCACCGCATCCTGATCGTCGACGACACGCCCGAGAACCTCCACGTCCTGATGGAGACGCTGAAGGGCGACTACGTCATCGCGGCCGCGAAGAGCGGCGAGAAGGCGCTCGAGATCGCGCAGAAGGAGCCGTACCCCGATCTCGTCCTGCTCGACGTGATGATGCCGGAGATGGACGGCTACGAGGTCTGCGAGCGGCTGTCGAAGATCGACGCGACGATGAACATCCCGGTGATCTTCGTCACCGCCCTCGCCGAAGCCGGCGACGAGGAACGCGGGCTCGGTCTCGGGGCCGTCGACTACATCACGAAGCCGTTCAACCCGACGCTCGTCCGCGCCCGCGTGAAGAACCAGCTGGAGCTGAAGCGCTACCGCGACGACCTCGAGGAGACGGTGGCGTTCCGCACGCGGGAGCTCCTGGAGACGACCGCGGCGAAGGAGAAGCTGGAGAGCGAGCTCCGCGTCGCGCGCAGCCTGCAGCTGGCGATGGTGCCCCGCGACCGGGCCGTGGACGAGGGATCCCGCTGGGAGATCGCGGCCGCCCTCCTTCCCGCCCGGGCCGTGGGCGGGGACCTGTACGACTACTTCCCCCTCGACGACGGCCGCCTCTGCTTCTTCGTGGGCGACGTGTCGGACAAGGGCGTGCCCGCGGCGCTCTTCATGGTGAAGACGATCACGCTGCTGCGCTCGGAGGCCCCGCGGCTGAAGGACCCGGCGGAGATCCTCGCCCGCGTGAACTACGAACTGGCCCGGGAGAACGACGGGTGCATGTTCGTGACGATGGTCGTGGGAATCCTCGATCCGGCGACCGGCGTGGCCACCGTCGCGAGCGCCGGGCACGAGTTCCCCGTCCTGGGGTCGCCGTCCCGGGGCACGGAGCTCGTCCTCATCGCGGGCGGCCCCGCGATGGGCGTGGACCTCTCCGCGCGCTACACGAACCAGGAGGTCTTCCTCTCGCCCGGGGACGGCCTGGTCCTCTACTCGGACGGGATCACGGAGGCGTTCGACGAGGACGGCAAGCCGTTCGGCGAGGTGCGCCTGCTCGACGTCGCGGGCCGGCACCGGGAGAGCGACGCCGCGGAGATGACCCGCGCGGTGCTCGACGCCGTGTCGGAATACGCCGCCTCGGTTCCCCAGTCGGACGACATCTGCGTCCTCACGCTGCGCTACCGGGGGGCGGGGACCGGATCGTGACGACGACGATCACCATCCGGAACGCGCTGCCGGAGCTCGAGCGCGTCCACGACGCGATCCTCTCGTTCCTCGACGGGACCGGCGCCTCCCGGGAGTTCGCGGAGGAGATGTTCCTCGTGGCGGAGGAAGTCCTCGCGAACACGATCTCGTACGGCTACGCGGACGACGCCGGACACGAGATCGAACTCGCGCAGTCCGTGGAGGGTGGCGTGTTCTCGATGCGCTTCACGGACGATGGCGCGCCCTACGATCCGTTGGCCCGGCCGGATCCGGACCTCGACGCCCCGCACGAGGATCGTGGAGTGGGCGGGCTGGGGATCCATCTGGTGAGAACCCTCACCGATGAGGCGACGTACCGCCGCGAGGCGGACCGGAACATCCTGACGGTGGGAAGGAGGCTTCACCCATGAGCCTTTCGATCGAAACGAAATTCCCGAGCGAGGGTACGACGAGGCTCGAGCTGCACGGGCGGCTGGACTCGAACACGACCCCGCAACTCGACGAGGTTCTGGACGGCGTGCTCGACGGAACCCGGAAGAACGTCGTCTACGACCTCTCGGACCTCGAGTACATCTCCAGCGCCGGGCTCCGGGCGATCTTCCGCACGAAGCGCGAGCTCGACCGGGTGAATGGCGGGACCGCCGTCGTCAACCCCCAGGCCCCCGTGAGGCGCGTCTTCGAAATCGTCCAGGCGCTGCCGGTCGAGTCCCTCTTCACGAGCTGGGCCGAGGCCGACCAGTACTTCGACCAGATCCAGAAGAAGGTGCGGGACGGCGACGCCTGAGTCGCTGAAAACGCATAAATCAGGGTCCGTTTCGTCCCGGTCCCATCCGGGAGCGGGTATCCTGCGCTGCCATGGCGGACAGCGTGAATCTCGACGATCTCCGGATTCGTGAAGACTCCTCGGGGAGGAAGGGGCGCGGGCTCCTCGTGCTGCTCCTCCTTCTCCTCGTCCCCGGGGCCTTCGCCGCCGGCTGGTTCCTCGCTCCCGCGAAGGGGCGTGCCGGGCCCGGCGGCGGAATCGCCGTGCGCACCGTCGCCGTCACGGTCGACGGCGCGAAGGCCGCGGCCCACGGCGGCCTGTCCGAGGGCGGCTGGATCGAGGTGCCGTCCTACCACCCGATCTTCGTCACGGCACTGACGTCGGGGCGGGTCGAGGAGCTCCTCGTCCTCGAAGGGACCCGGGTCGAGAAGGGCCAGGTCGTGGCCCGCCTCTGGGCGCGCGACCTCGAGGACGCCCTGCGCGTCGCCGAGGCCGAGCTGGCCGAGCGGAAGGCGGATCTCGAGCTCTTCCGCGCGGGCTACCGCGAGGAGGACGTCGCGAAGCAGCGGGCCGAGGTGGCCCGTCTCCGGGAGCAGGTCTCCCTGGCGGAGAAGATCCTCGAACGGACGAAGCAGCTCGTTCCCACCGGCGCCGCCAGCCGCGAGGATCTCGACCGCGACGCATCCGCCGCCGCCACCGCGGTCGCGAGCCTCCGGTCCGCGGAGGAGGAACTCCGCCGTCTCACCTCCGGCTTCCGGAAGGAGGAGATCGCGAAGGCGGAGGCCGCTTCGAAGCGGGCCGAAGCGGTGCGCGATCTCGCGAAGGCGCAACTCGAGTACGTCGAGGTGAAGAGCCCCGCGGACGGCGTCGTGCTCGAGCGCTACGTCACGCCGGGGACGTTCCTCTCGCCGGCGAACCCGCGCGTCGTCTCCCTCTACGACCCGACCGATCTCCAGGTCCGCGTGGACGTGCGTCAGGAGAGCGCCGGGAGCGTGGCCGTCGGCCAGAAGGCGGAGGTCTCCGTCGCCGCCGTGCCGGGGAAGACCTGGCGGGGCGAGGTGATCCGTGTCGAACCCCTCGCCGACTTCAAGAAGAACACCCTGCAGGTGAAGATCCGCCTGCTCGAGACGGATCCCGTCCTGCACCCGGAGATGATCTGCCGCGTGCAGCTCCTGGCCGGAACGGAGCCGGCCGACGCGTCGGACGCGCCACGGGAAATTCGGATCCCGTTGTCCGTTATTCGGGAGGAAGGCGGGAAGTCGTACGTGTACACCGTTGCCGGCGGCCGCGTGCGCCGGACGGAGGTGCGCCTCGGCGCGTCTTCCGGCGGCACGGCCGTGGTCCTGGCGGGACTCGAAGGCGGGGAGCGCGTGGCGCTCTCGCCCGAGGGGCTGGCGGACGGCGACGAAGTGACGGAGGTTGCGAAGTGAGTCCAGGCGAGATGGTCCGGGTCGAGAACGTCGTGAAGACGTACTCGAAGGGCGGGGAGGAGATCCGGCCGCTCGACGGTGTGGACCTCTCCGTCGAGACGGGCGAGTACGTGTCGCTGATGGGGCCGTCCGGCTCCGGGAAGACGACGCTGCTCAACCTCGTGGCCGGCATCGACCGGCCGACCTCCGGGAAGGTCCGGGTCGCCGGCGAGGAGATCGGCTCGATGAGCGAGTCGAAGCTCTCGGAGTGGCGGACCCGCTCGATCGGCTACATCTTCCAGCTCTACAACCTCATCCCGGTGCTGACGGCGTGGGAGAACGTGGAGCTGCCCCTGCTCCTGCGGAGCCTCTCGAAGTCCGACCGGAAGAAGCACGTGGAGACGGCCCTCGACGCGGTCGACCTCCTCGACCGGAAGGACCACTACCCGCGGCAGCTGTCCGGCGGGCAGGAGCAGCGCGTCGCGATCGCCCGCGCGATCGTCGTGGACCCGAAGGTCATCGTCGCCGACGAGCCGACCGGCGACCTCGACGCGACCTCCGGGCAGGAGATCCTCAACCTGCTGGGCGCGCTGCGGGAACGGTTCGGGAAGACCCTGCTCATGGTGACGCACGACCCGAAGGCCGCCCGCCACGCGAACCGCATCGTCCGCCTCGAGAAGGGGATCATTGCCGCCGACGGCGGAGGAGGTGACTCGTGATCAAGCTCTTGCCGTACATGCTCCGGAGCGCCTGGCGGAACCGCCTGCGGACGATCCTGACGCTGGGCGGCGTCGGCGTCGCGGTCTTCCTCGTCACCGGCCTCGCGGCGATCCTCGAGTCCCGGCAGACCGCGGTGCAGTCCGTCTCCCAGACGCTGCTCGTCGTCTCCGAAAAGGACAAGTGGTGACCCACGAAATCCGAGATCCCCGGGGACCGGGGATTGGTGCAGCAGATCGAGGAGAAGGTGCCCGGCGTCCTCGCCGCCACGCCCCTCGTCATCAAGCAGAACCAGTGAATGAGCTCCGGCGGCGGTCTCGTGAAGATCGCGGGAGTGGACAAGGACGTTCTGCGTGACTTCTGGGACATCGAGGTCGATCCGGAAGTCTGGAAGGAGTTCAAGTCGCGTCGGAACGGCGCGCTGCTCGGCGCCGGCATCGCCCGCGACCGGGACATGAAGGATCGCTATGTCTGGGAGCCCGGCAAGGAGTTCGCGATGGCGGACTTCGACGGCCTCACGCTCTACATGGCGGGGACGTTCACGCCGCGCGATCCCACGCTGGCCTCCGCCATCCTCACCGGCGATGTCTTCCTGCAGGAGGTGGACGACCGGCGCGGCATCACCAACCAGGTCCTCGTGCGGATCGCCCACCGGGACGACGCGCAGCGGATCGGGGAGGGGATCGACCGGCTGAAGGCGCCGGTGAAGCTCCACACGGAATCGATGCAGAACGCGCTCGACCTCGCCATCGCGGACCTGGACGACCTGCTGCGCTACGTCGGTCACGTCATCCTCGTCGTCGCCGTCGTGATCCTCGTCGGGCTCGTGAACGCGACGAGCATGTCGGTGCGCGATCGCGTGCGCGAGGTCGGTGTCCTCCGGTCGCTGGGGTTCCGCCGGCGCGGTGTGACCGCGGTCATCGCCGGGGAGTCGTTCCTGCTCGCGATGGCCGGGGGGCTGGTCGGCTGCGTCGGGGCGTGGGCGGGCCTCATCGCCGTGGGATTGAAGATCGACGTCGCGTCGTATTCGTTCCCCGTCCGCGTCTCCGCGACCGTCGGCCTGGCCGCCGTGGCCGCGGCCGCCCTCGTCGGGATCCTCGGCGGTCTCCCCGCCGCGATCCGCGCGAGCCGACGGCCGATCACCGAGTCTCTTCGGAGTGTCGACTGATGCAGCCGGGAATCGTCAGTGGGGTCCCCCTCAAGTACTCCTTCCGGAACCTCCTGCGGCGGCCGGTGCGCACCGGGCTCACCGTCGCCGGCATCAGCCTTCTCGTCGGTCTCATCGTCTTCCTCTCGGCGTTCGGCCGTTCCGTCGCGGGGGCGGTGCGGATCCCCGGAGACCCGCAGAACCTGATCGTGCTCAGCAAGAAGGCGCAGAGCTTCGAGTTCTCCTCGATCCCGGCCTCCGAGCTGGACGTGATGGCGGTGGATATCGATGAGGAACTCGAGGCGGGACCGGACGGCGGCGCGCTGCTGTCGAGCGAGGTCTACCACTTCCTGAACGCCACCCTCGCCGGAGACCCCGCGGGCGAACCCCGCCGCGCGATCCTCCACGGTATCGACCCGGACTACGCGCCGGTGATGCTCTCCGGCTTCCGGCTCACCGCCGGGACGATGCCGGAGGAGGGGGAGTTCCAGCTGCTCGTGGGCCGGGCCGTGCCCCAGAAGCTCCGGGCGAAGCCGGAGTGGCTCGGGATCGGGACGAAGATCACCATCCGGGACCAGGAGTACACCGTCTCCGGGACTTTCGAGACGCCGGGCGTGCTCTACGAGAACTGGCTCATCTGCCACCCCGAGGACCTGCGGACGACGCTCTCGCGCCAGGACTACTCGTTCGGGCGGATGAGGGTGGCGAAGGGCGTCGACATGGACGCGCTGGCCTCGCGCCTCAATCTCGACGAACGCTACGGCGTCCGCGTGCTCCGGGAGACGGAGTACTTCGCCGACTTCAACGAGGGGTTCGACCAGTTCCAGAACTTCGCCGTCCTCCTGGCCGTGTTCCTCGGTTTCGCCGGGGTCCTCTCGGGCATGAACACCATGCACAACGCGGTGGTGGGGCGCATCCGCGAGATCGGCGTGCTCCGCGTGCTCGGCTTCGGGAAGACGAAGGTCTTCGTCGCGTTCCTCATCGAGAGCCTGGCGCTGACCGGGGCCGCCGGCGTGCTTGGCATGCTGATCGGTCTCGCGGCCGACGGCGTTCCGGTCCGGGTACCCATCGCGGCGGCGTTCAAGGTCGAGGTGGACCCGGTCTCCCTGGCGATCGGGTTCGGCGCCGCGCT
>JBDLIY010000022.1:0-17796 GCA_039714635.1 Planctomycetota bacterium | reverse complement strand
AGGAGTCGAAGGAGGACGGGGACGCGCTCCTCGTGCTGGCCCTCGCCTTTGCGGCCCGGGCCGAGGACGAGCGCGCGGCGCGATCACTGCGCACCGCGATCGGGCGGGAGCCGGGGCTGCTCGACCGGACCGTCGACCCGGCGTCCCGCTTCCGTGACGCGGCGGAGTTCGACCGCGTGATCGGCGAACTCACGAAGCGCGCCGCCGCGGTCCCGGGCAACGCCGACGCGAAGTTCACCCTCGCCGTGATCCGTCTTCTCGAAGACGACGAGCGCTGCCGCGTCACATTCGCGTGGCTCCGGCGCGTGACCCCGGAGGACGACGCCGTGCGGCTCTGCCGGGTGGCCGCCGCCGGTCGGTTCCCCGAGAAGAAGACTGTCAAGTCGCCGGCTCCCGAGCGGGACCGGCGGGAAGGAGTGGAGAAATGAGGATACCGACGGGTTGGGTCCTCCTCGCCGCGCTGTTCGCCGGAACCGGGCTCGCCCGGTCCGGGCCCGAGGGCGATGAGGAAGAGATCCCGGTCACGATCCGCGAGCTCGACGTCCGGGACACCATCCGGGAGTTCCGGAAGTTCGAGGCGCGGCTGGAGAAGTACCGGTCCGAGGTCTCCGAGGGGCAGAAGACCGCGACGGAGGTCGCGGCGATGCTCGAGGAGTTGCGCCGGTCCGCCACGAAGGAGAACGGCTACAACGAGGAGCCGATCCTCGGAGCGATCGGCGGCTACATCGACGGCGTCGTCGCGAAGCAGGCGAAGCTCGTCGATTTCCTGCAGTCCCAGCGCTACCGGATCAGCTACTACGCGAACCGCATGGCCGCGAGCGTGCGGCCCGAGGACATCGCGGTCCTGTTCGGCACGGAGCGCGGGAACCTCGCGCACCTGCAGCAGCGGACGAAGCAGCTCGACACGTCCGGCCGCGAGATCGCGAAGTTCATCGACACGCTCTCCGACGAGGAGTTCGACCGAAAGACGTTCCGTCCGCGGGCGTCGATGTCCGCCGCGAAGCGCCGGAAACTCGCGCAGCTGGAGCTTCGCTACCAGAACGGGAAGAACGCCCTCGCGATCGCGAAGAGCCGCCTCCGCCTGGTGCGCGAGGCCGCGCGCGCGAAGACGGCCGCGTCCGGGAAGGTCGATCTCAACGTCGACCTGCTCCTGTCCCAGATGTTCGGGACGCTCGACCGCATCCGGCTCCAGATGAGCCGCGACCTGCTCTATCTCGAGACGTTCCTCGGCAGCTACGAGCGCAGCGAGCGTACGCAGGAGATCCTCCGCGCGCTGCAGCAGCTCGTCTCGCTCCAGGGCGGGATGGAGTCCCCGAGCCCCGGCCTCGCCAACGTCCTCGACTGGCTGGAGGACTCCTCCGTCCGCAAGCTCACCGCGGGACTTTCAGGGGTGGACAGCAGCTCCGCCGCGTTCCCCCGCTCCTCCGACCTGCTCCGGGAGGCCTACGGAAAGGGCCGCACCGACGCGCCCGCGAAGAAGGAGAAGTGATCATGAAGACCCTGACCATCGTACTGATCGCGCTCGTCGCGCTGCCCGCGTGGGCGCAGGACACGCAGCCCCCGAGTGGGCCGCCGATCGACGCGCCGGCCCGCACCGAGCCGGTGGAGGAGCCCGTCGACGAGGGCGTGCTGCTGAAGACCGTGGAGCTCCGGAGGAAGGTCCGGGCCATGCGCCGGTCGGTCCTCGGCGGCGGCCCGGCGGTGGAGGACGCGGAGCGTGAAGCTCTCGTCTTCTACCGGAAGAAGATCCAGGAGATCGCCTCGCGCATCGACGGCCTCCGGACGGACCGGGACGCGAAGGATGCCGAGTATCGCCTCGCGCTCGACCTCACGCTCGAGGCGGAGGACGCGGACGAGGGGGAGGCGGCGGCCCGCCGCGCGGCGTCCCTGAAGGGTGATATCGCGGGACTCGACGCGACGATCGCCGAACTCGTCTCGCAGCGGGACCAGCTCTCGGGTGCGGCCGGGGCCATCCAGAAGAGAATCGACCGGCGCCAGCGTGTGCTCGCGCACTTCGAGACGCAGGCCGAGGTGCTCCAGCCCCTGCCGTTCCTCGGCGAGGACGTGATCGGCCCGGATGACGAGGGGCTGTCCGAGGTGGACCCGTTCGAGGACGCGGAGCTCTTCGCGGACCTGATGCGGCGGGACCCCGACCGGGCCCGCCAGATCCTGTTCGAGCACGACCCGGCCCGCTACTGGCGCATGTTTCCGCTGACGCCTCCGGAGCACGTGCTCCGCCGCGCGTTCCCGTACCCGCGGGCCCGGAAGCGGTAGGGGGGAAGCGTGTTCCACGAAGAGTTCCAGCACGGCGGGCCGGTGATGGTCCTGATCTTTCTCGCCTGGGTGCTGATGCTCTCCCTCATCCTCGAGCGCGGCGTCTTCTGGGCCTGGCGCCTGGTCCGCCGCGCGGACGAGGACGAGGCGGGGCTCGCCGAGCGCGCCGGCGTGAACCTCGATCGCATCGACGGCCTGTCCCATCTCGCCACGAGCCTGGGACTCTTCGGGACCGTGCTCGGCATCGCCCGGGCGTTCTTCGCGAAGGGCGAAGGGCTGGCGCTCGCCGCCCCGGAGGTTCTCGCCTCCGGCATGGCGACGGCGCTCTTCACGACCGTGGCCGGCCTCTCGGTCTTCCTCGTGGGGCAGGCCTCGCTGCTCGTCTTCGCCTGGTGGGAGGACGCGGCGGTGCGGCGGCTGCGGAGGAGAGCGGCATGAGACGGGGAAGCCCCGGCATGCGCGGCGTGACGCCGTTCGTCGACCTGCTCTTCCTGCTCCTGTTCGGGATGCTCGCGCTCTCGGACTCGAAGAAGGCGACGAGCGCTGAGATCGTGCGCGTCCGCCTGCCCGCCGTCGAGCCCGGCGATGAAGAGGGCGCCGGGGAAACGAAGAAGATCGTCCTCGTCGTCGACGCGGATTCGGAGGTGCGGCTGGAGGGGCGGAGCGACCCGATCGATGGCCCGCCGGCGCTGGACGTCGCCCTCGCGGACCTCGTGGGCAACGCTCTCCCGGACCAGTTCACCGTGGAGATCCGCGGCGACGCCGAGGCGGACCACGGCGTGATGGTCGCGCTGCTCCAGCACCTGCGGCGCGCCGGCTTCGCGGGCGTGAACCTGCTGGCCCTGGCCGCCGAGGACGCGACGTGGGGGAAGAGATGAGACTCCTCGGTCACCTTCTCCTGATCGCGTTCGCCGCCGTCGTCTCGTGGTGGTTCCTGCTTCGTCCGCCGGGCGGGGCCGGCGGGGCGCCGTCAAAGGACGCGGGGCAAGGCCAGGCCCTGCTTCTCACCCCGGCGGTCGATCCGGTCGCCGGGACGACGGCGCCGCCGCCGGTCCCGCCGTCGGCGCGGGACGAATCGAACGAGCCCGTCGAAGCACCGCCGCCGCCGGAGTCGGGGACGCCCGAGGGCGACCCGAAAGGGGAAGCGGCGTCGGAGCCGGCGGAGGAGAAGAAGGGGGAGTCGCTGCGATCGGAACTGGCGACGATCGCCGGCTCGAAGGAGTTGATGGAGCGGGCGGCGGCCGAGGTGAACGGCGAGGCCCGGAAGGGCTTCACGACGACGTTCCTGTGCTCGGCCCGGGACCAATTGGCGATCGCCGCGTACTTCGACGAGCCGATCGTCCTCGTGCCGCGCGCGGGGCTCGACCCGGAGAACGGGAAGTACTTCCGGCTCGAAGGGACGGTCGTGAAGGAGATCCCCGAGCCCCCGCCGCTCGAACGTTTCCGGCAGTACCGGGACCTCTTCGCCTTCGCCTACGAGTCGCTGCCCGCTCCGATCCGGGACCTGCGACGGCGCGTGTTCTCACGGAGTGACACCTATCTCTTCGCCGCGCTGATCCCGTCCCGGGAGTGGGGACTCGTGATCGTGCGTCGGGAGCAGGCCCTCGCCGCCTTCAACCGCACCGCCCCGGCCGGCGGCTCGCGGACGATGGCGGACGTACGGAATTTCACGATGGCCTACGAGCGCCGGGCCGGCGGCGCGTTCGACATCCGGGTCCGTGAGATCCGGTTCGCCGACGGGAGCCGCTATCGGGTCCCGGAACGGCCCTGACGGAGGACAGGAAGATGAAGATCACGATGACGATCCTGCTGGTGCTGCTCGCGTCGACGGCCTGCCGGACGACGCCGACGCCCCCGCCGGGACAGGTGGCCGAAGACGTGGCCGTGCTGCTGGCGGCGGGGGACGTCGCGAAGGCGGAGGAGGCGTTCCGCCTCCTCGACGACGACGGCCTCGACACGGCGTTCGGCGTCCTGTTCGCGCGGGGGCGGGAGATGGCGGAGCAGCGTGACTACGGGACCTGCATCCGCGTGAACCGGTTCCTCGTCGCTCACTACCCGAGGCGCCCGGACGCCCGCGAGGCGTTGCTGTTCGCGCTCTGGCTGGAGCGGGCCCGGACCGGCAAGCCGCATGACGCCGCGACGATCAAGGAGATGCGCGCGTTGGGGGCGGCGGTCCGGACGACGGAGAAGGACTCGCCGGTGTGGGTCGACCTGGCGCTTGCGCAGGTCGCGATCGACGCGGGGGATCTCGACGCCGCGCGCGCGGCGATGGCGAGGTTCCATGCGCGTTGGAACGGCCACCCGGCGTCGCTCGGCGACTACGCCCTCGAGGTGGATCGGTGGCTGGCATCGCACACCGGCGCGTGAATCTGCAATTCGGGGTCAGACCCCGATTAGCAGTTTGCCCGCTTCAGATGGGAAGTGTCGAGCGATTCGATGCTCGCCGGGAGCGTGGCGAACCATTCGTCGAAGTCGCCCTCCTCGGGGCGGTGGATGACGAGACGGCCGCCCTCGATGCGGACGACGCCTGAACCTTCGGGCGCCAGGGGGATCATGACGGCTTCGCGGTGGAGGCCCAGACTGTCGGTGAGTTCGAGAATCCTGCCGATCTCTTTCGGTCCGAAGTCCATGGCCGGGAAGGTAGCAGGTGGGGGAGGAGGGCAGAACTGCTAATCGGGGTCTGACCCCGATTAGCAGATTTGGGGCCGGGCGGCGGGCGGCCGGACGGAGAGGCCGCCGCGCCGCGCGGCCCTGAGCCTCAGCCGATAGCAGGTTCTCTCCGACGTCACAGTCCGGCCTCCTCTTTCAGTTGCGAGAGCACCGACTTCGCGGCCCGCTCGCTCCTCGTGGCGACGAAGATCGTGTCGTCGCCGGCCACCGTTCCCAGCACCCCGGAAGGGGGCGCTCGATCGATCTCCAGGGCGACGATCTGCGCGTGGCCGGGACCCGTCGTGAGAACGACGATCGTGCCTCCGGCCGAGAGACCCGTCACCCAGGTTGCCAGTGCTCTTCCCCGCTCCCGGATTTCCGGGGCCGTCTTCGACCCGGGGAGGACGTAACCGTCCGGCCCCTTCACCACGCCCATCTCCCGGAGATCGCGCGAGAGCGTGGTCTGCGTCGTTCGGACGCCCCGGTCCGCCAGAAGCCCGGCGAGCTTCTCCTGACTGGCGACAGGCCCGCGGGACAGCAACGACTCGATCAGGCTGCGCCGTCGGGCCCTGTCGCTCATGTCGGTAATTATGCATACAACGCTTAAGTATGCAAGGAATACCGAGACGCGAACATTCCTTCCAATCCCCCGAAACCCTCAGCAGAAGTGGGGCGCCACGTCCTCGATCTTCGCCCGGTGCCCGGTTGCCAGCTTCTCGAGGGTCTCGAGGAACCGCGGGTGCGTCATCCCTGAGCCGAGGTAGGTCCAGCGCACCGCGCCCGCCTGCGCCTCGCGGAACGCCGCGGCCTCCGACTCGGTGAGCGTCCGCCCCGTCGCCCGCTGGAAGCTGTCGAGGTTCAGCTCGACCTGCTGCATCAGCCCCGCGTCGAGGAAGGCGCCGATCTCCAGGTACTCGTCGACCGCGCCGGCGATCTCGTCAGCCGTCATCGTCGCCGCCAGCGCCTCGACCATCAGCTGGTCCATCTTCGCGTGCTGCGCCTCCTCCATCCAGTGGTGGCGGAGCAGCGACTTGAACCGCGGGTCGATGTCACCGTCGTCCTTCACGGAGTCCGTGAAGTGGCGCTGGGTCATCCACTCGATGTGCAGGATCGCGAGCGCGACGGCGAGGGGCGAGTGGGACAGCACCTCCTCGGCCACCGCCTCCGGCGGCCCGATCACGTCGCAAACCACCCCGAACCCCTTCGTGAACTCCTCGCGGAACCGCTTGAAGAGGTGGATGTGCTTCGCCTCCTCCGTCGCGAACGTGAGCAGCGCGCGCGTCCGGTAGTCGTCGCCGGAGAGCTCCGGCCGCGCGTGGTCCAGCACGAAGGGCAGGATGAACTCCTCCACCAGCCCGAACGTCACCAGGTACTCGTGCCCCCGGATCTGGTTGAGCGTCCGCCGCTCGACCGGCAGCAGGAATTCGAGCCCCTCCGTCCGCGCCAGGCTCTCCGGCAGGAACGACTTCGTGAAGTCGAGCTTCTTGTCCCCGCCGATCAGGTCGTCGACCGTCCAGTGGATCTTCTCGCTGGCGGCCAGCGACGCTTCCCAGGTGAAAGTCGCCATGGTGTTTCCCCTTCTCTCGATCTTCAGCGCTTCCGCGCGACGAAGTACGTGTTCTGGAAGTCGTGGTCGAGGCGGTGCTTCGTGACGTTTCCGAAGCCGGCCTCCGCGAGCATCCGGAGCGCGGTCTCCTCGCCCCACATGGTCCCCAGGCCGGCGCCGCCGCCCGCGAGGGACACCGTCATGCAGTGCATCGTCGAGATGGTGTAGAGCAGCGTTCCCGCCGGGTGGTCGATGTTCTTCTCGACGTCGCACGAGCTGTGGATGTCCTGCATCAGGAAGACGCCGTCGTCCTTCAGGGCATCGTGGATGCCGCGAAGCACGGCCGCGGGGTCGACCTGGTCGTGGATCGCGTCGAACGCGGTGATGAGGTCGAACCGGCCCGTTTCCCCGAGGGCCGTGACGTCCCGCGCCTCGAAGCGGACGTTGCCGCTCCCGTTCGCCTCCGCGGTGGCGACCCCGATCGCCTCTTCGGAGAAGTCGTAGCCCGTGAACCGGCTGGCCGGGTACGCCCGCGACATCTGGTTCACGGCCCGGCCGGAGCCGCAGCCGATGTCGAGCACCTCGATGCCTTCGGCCATGGCCTGCTTGAGCCCGGGCGCGAGCGGAAGGATGTGATCGTTCAGCGCGGGCAGCACCGTCTGGCCGCTGTCCTCCGCCATCACCTCGTGAAACCGCGGGAACGCGTCGTAGGGCAGCCCGCCGCCTTCGTTGAAGCACCCGATGATCCCGTCCTCGACGCAGCCCAGCAGCGGTATGTACTGCGCGAAGGCCGCGATGTTGTTCGGCGCCGCGTCCCGCGTCAGGCAGGCGGCGTGCTCGGGGGGCAGCCGATACACCCCGGACGCCGGGTCGACGTCGACCACGCGGCCCGTGACCATCGCGCCGAGCCACTCGCGGACGTAGCGCTCGTCGAGGTTCGCCGCGGCGGCGATCTCCTCGCTCGTTCCCGAGGGCATCCGCGCCATCGTGTCGAACAGCCCCGTGCGGTGACCGATCGAGATCATGATCGAGAGCGCGCCGCCGTTCAGTGCGTCGAGGAGTTGTTCCCCGAACTCCTCGACCTTGCTCTCGTCGATCTTCGTCTTCGTCTCCATCACTCATCTCTCCGTGCCGATCGCGGAAGTGCGTTGGCCTTCGGAGGGGAGGAACACGGGCGCGAGGGGAAGACCGCAAAGAAAGGAACTGCGACCGGTTCGCGGTAAGCTCGGGACATGGAGAACGCCGGAGACGTGACCCTGTTGCTCTCTCGCGTCCGGGACGGGGACGGCGCGGCGGCGGGGGAAATGTTCGACCTGCTCTACCCGCAGCTCCACGGCCTGGCCGCCGCGATCTTCTCCTCCCAGCGCGCGAACCACACCCTCCAGCCGACGGCGCTGGTGAACGAGGCCTTTCTGAAGATCGTGAAGCCGGGAAAGGACCCGGCCCCGTGGCAGGACCGCGCCCACTTCCTCGCGGTGGCGGCGCGCGCGATGCGCCAGATCCTCGTCAACCACGCCCGCGACAAGTCGGCGGCGAAGCGCGGCGGCGGGCAGGATCGCCGTCGTCTGACGCTGGCGGAGGTCGCCGGCCCGGGCCAGGGCCGCGAACTGGAGGTCCTGGCGGTGGACGAGGCGCTGGCGGATCTCAGCAAGCTCGACCCCGAGCAGGCGCAGATCGCGGAGCTGCGATTCTTCGCCGGGCTGACGAACAAGGAGGTCGCCGAGGCGATCGGCCGTTCGCTCCGCACGGTGGAGCTGGAGTGGAGGATGGCGAAGGGGTGGCTGGCGGAGAGGTTGTAGCCGTCCGGATTCACCATTGCCCGGAAACGCGAAACCCCTGATCCTTCTCCCCATGAACCGCCTCGTTCTCGTCGACGTCGGCAGCACGACCACCAAGGCCATCCTTCTCGAGAACGAGGGCGGGTGGCGCTATCGCCGCCACGAAGCGCCCACCACCGTCGAGGCGCCGCACTCCGACGTCACCGTCGGGATGTTCGCCGCGCTGCGCGGGCTCGAGGCCGAGACCGGCGTTACGATCGTCGCCGACGGACGGCCCGCCCTCCCGCTCTTCGTCACGTCCAGCGCCGGCGGCGGCCTCGCCATGGTCGTCACCGGACTCGTCGGCGCCGTCACCGCGCGCAGCGCCGAACGGGCCGCGATGGGGGCCGGCGCCCTCATCCTCGACACCATCGCCCTCGACGACGGGCGCGTGCCGTACCGGAAGGTCGAAGCCCTCCGGCGACTCCGGCCGGACATGCTGCTCTTCGCCGGAGGCTTCGACGGGGAGGCGATCTCCGGCCCCGTGCTCCTGGCCGAACTCGTCCGCGAATCGCGCCTGACGCCCCGGCTCGATCCCGCGGCGCGGCTCCCCGTCCTCTTCGCCGGCAACGTCGGCGCCCGGGCCTTCGTCGAGGACACACTCGGCGACCGCTTCCTCTTCCAGACCGCGCCGAACCTGCGGCCGGGGAGCGACGTCGAGAACCTCGAGCCGACGCGGACCGCGATCCACGAGACGTTCATGGAGCACGTGATGAGCCACGCGCCGGGATACGCGGCTCTCACGGAGTGGGTCGAGGCGCCCATCCTGCCGACGCCGTTCGCCGTCACGCTGCTCCTCGAAACGCTCTCCCGCCGACAGCCGGGGCGGCTCCTCGCGATCGACATCGGCGGCGCCACGACCGACGTCTTCACGGCCGAGGACGGGAAGGTCACCCGCACCGTCAGCCCGAACCTCGGCATGAGCTACAGCGCGCTGAACGTGGCGCGGATCAGCGGGGCGTGGCTGCCGCGGGTCCTCGGGGGATGGGACGAGGACGACCTCGTGAACCGGATCGGAGAGAAGCACGTCCGGCCGACGCGCCTGCCCGGCACGCGCGACGACGTCCGGGTCGAACGCGCCCTCGCCGCCGCCGCCGTCCGGGAGGCGGTGCGCGAGCATCTCGCCGTGCTCGAGGGAACCCCGCTGAGCCGCGACACGGAGGACCTGAGCCTGCGCAGCACCGGGCGCCGGAAGCGCGGCCGGGCCGCCGACCCGGAGTTCTCCCTCGAGGGATATCGCGCCGTCATCGGGAGCGGCGGCATCCTCTCGCACTCCCCGCGGGAGGCCTCCGCCCACATCCTCGTCCGCGCCCTCCAGCCCGTCGGCGTCGTGAACCTCGCCGTGGACCGCGCCTTCCTGTTCCCGCACCTCGGCGTGCTCGCGGAGTCGGACCCGGAACTCGCCGTCGAGATCGCGACGGCGATCGGCATCGTGCCCCTCGGGACGGTCGTCGCGCCGCGCAAGCGTTCGAAGGTCCGCGTGGCGGCGGGGGCCGCGGAGTGTCGTGCCAGGTCCGGGGAGACGGCGGTCCTGCCCCTCGAGACGTCCCCGGGCGAGTCGCTCACCGTGAAGGCGCGCGGCATCGCCTCTGTTCCGGTGGCCGAGGGAACGGTCGGCGGACGGCTCGGAGTCCTGGTCGACGCGCGCGGCCGCCGGGACGTGGATCCCGCCGTCACTTTCTTCCCGGAGTCTTTCGATCCGCCGCCGGAACGGGTCGGCGTAGCGGCCGAGACGGGCCTCGACGAGGGTCGCCTCCGGGTTCGCCGCGAGATCGCCGTCACCGGGGACGTGCTCGTCGCCGTGGGGGACGAGGTGGCAACGGACACGACCGTGGCGCGCTCGACGAAGACGTTTCCCCGGCCGTTCTTCCTGAACGTCGCCGCGGACCTGGGCGTCCCGGCGGAGGAGGTGGGTGGCCTCCTCAAGGTGAAGGAGGGTGAGGAAGTCGAGGTGAAGCAGGTCGTGGCCCGGCACACGGGAGCGCTCGGCGCGGTCACCGAGGTGGGCGCTCCGATCACCGGGACGGTGGAGCGCATCCTCGCGGACGGCCGCGTCGTCTTCCGCGAGAGCGAGGAAGTGCCCTCCGAGGTGCGGGCCGTGGAGGTCGCGCGCGATCTCGGGCTCCGCCGCGCCGAGGCTCTTCGCCACGTCGTGGTGGAACTCGGCCAGGAGGTTTCGGAAGGGCAGCCGGTGGCGCGGAAGCTCACCTCCCGGGGCTACTGGCTGAGCAAGTCCCCGATCCGCGGGACGGTCCACCGGATCGATTCGGAGTTCGGGATCGTGCTCGTCGCGCCTCTCATCGAGAAGCTCGAGATCGCGGCCGGTCTGCCGGGTCGCGTCGTCGAGGTGACAAGGCGGGGCGCGGTGATCGAGGGTGAGGGAATCCGGCTCCGCGGTCTGTGGGGGACGGGAGGCGAGGCGGCCGCGCCGCTGTCGGTGGGGGAGCCGCGATCCGGGCACCTGTTCGTCGCCGGGGAGAGTCCGACGGAGAGTCTCGAGGCCCTCGCGGAGGCGGGCGTCCGCGGCCTGGTCGTCGGCGGGACGGACCTGCGGGGGCTGCTCGACGAAGCGCTGCCGTTCCCGGTCTTCGTCGTCGAGGGATTCGGCCCGCGCGACCTTCCGGAGACGATCGTCGACCGCCTGCGTCCGTACGACGGCCGGCCGGCGCTGCTCGATTCCACGACGGAGCTCCGCGCCGGCGTCCGCCGGCCGTTCCTCGCCGTGTTCTCGTAGGAGTCACCGTCGAGCCACGTCCGTTACCCGTCGGTGGCTCCTCCGTCGTGTCCTCCCGCGGGACGCCGCACGGCATCTTCCTTGCACGTCCTGCCAGGCACAGGGTCAACGCGCGACGAGGAGATCCGATGCGGCTCATTCTGCTGAACGGCCTGGCGATACTCCTGATCTCCGGCACCGTGTGGGCTCACGGCAGCACCTACCGGGAGCCCTGGCGCCCGAGGCCGTCATCCGATCTGGGGCCCTCCCCGTGGGGGCCACGCTCTGCCGTTCCGCCACCTGGACTACCGCCACCGCCACCAACGGGTCCTCCCGCACTGGTCGCCCCCTGGGAGGCATGGTGGGGACTCAACAAGGACGATGTCCTCCGGCCGGCGACCGCCGTCCGGCCTCGCCGTCCGCGCCGGGGACGCGTCCGGGACCCCAGAGTCCGTGAGGAGGTCGTGCCCGCCCTGCTCGCGGCACTCGACGAGTCCTCGACTCTGACCTGGGCGGACCGGGCGCGCATCCTTCTCGCTCTTGGTTCTCTGTCCGGTCGGGGGGAGGAGCCCTCCGATGTCCTGATCGCCCGATTGACGGACAACCTCCGCGGTCAGCAGGATGTCGTGCAGGTCTCCGCCGCGTTCGCCCTGGCGCTGCTGCAACTCCGGGACTCGCGGTGCATCTCACCCCTGCTGGAGCGGAAGCTCCTTCCCGGCGAAGGTCCGGCGACGGTGGGGGCGTGCGCCCTCGCCCTGGGGCTGCTCCGGCTTACCCCGCGGGACCCCGGCCATCGGCGCGTCGTGCGGCACCTCAGGGGGCAGGCGGGGGAGGGAATGCCGGACGATTGCCGGGCCTGCATCCTGCTGGCGATGGGTCTCACCCGGGACACGACGTTTCTCGAAGACCTCCATCGGGTCATGAGGGCGGGCACCGCCACCAGCGAACCGCCCGTCCCGGACCAGGTGCTCGCCGCCGCCGTCGCGGCCGTAGGGAAGATCGGTGAGGTCCATCCCGGGACCGTCACGCGCGAGACGGCGACGCTCCTCGGCCGCCTCCGGAACCTGGCCTCCGTGTACACGCGACGCTCCATCGCCATCGCGTGCGGACAGATCGGGAGTCGCCCGGGCGCCATGCCCTCCGTTCGGACCGTTCTCTTCCGCCTCCTCCAGGACCTCGTGAACGATGAGGATGCGACAACACGAGACTACGCCGTGTTGTCCCTGGGCCGGCTGGCCGCCACCTCCACGCGGTCCGACCGGCGACGCCGGGCTCTCGCCCACCTGACGCGCGCCCTCGCTCGGGACAGCGAAGATCGGGCCTCGGTCGCGCTCCTGGCACTGGCGTTGTTCGGACGGTCCTCGACGAGCGCGAGAGGAGAATCGGAAGGGGTTCGGACTCGGCTCACCCGGCACCTGCGTGATGCGGAAGATGTGGACTCCCTGTTCGTCCGGTTGGCGATCATTCGGGAGCGAGGAGTCGCCCGGCATGTGAAGCGAATCCGGAATCTGTCACCCCTCGTCGTCGCGCTCGGAGTGCTGGGGGATCGCGCTGCGATCCCGCTGCTGCGCCGCCTTGTGCTCGACCCGTCCCGGAGCGGTCGGTTGCGCGGCTACTCCGCTCTCTCGCTGGGGCTCGTCGGTGACCGGCGCGCGGTTTCTGGTGCCTGGGTCCAGCCCGCGGGAATCCAGGAGCCGGACTTCATGGTCCTCGGCTCGATCGGCGCGGGGCTCGCCGGGGACGACGATGCGCTGCCCCGGCTGCTACGGCACCTCGAGACCGACCGGTTGGGCTGGGCCGCTTCGGAGATTGTCGTGCGTTCCGCCGGCAAGCTCGGCGATCGCCGAGCGATCGAACCGCTCGTGGGAATCCTCAGGGACCGTTCCGCTCCCGGCTCGCTCCGGTCCGCCGCGGCCATCGCCCTCGCCGACCTCTTCGACCGCGAGAGCCCGCTGCTCCTCACCCGTGTGACGAAGGACCTGAACTACTCCGCCCGGCCGGGGGCGATCCGTCTTCTGCTGGAGGCGTTCTGATCCCGGTCCCACCGGGGTCCAGGATCTCCGCGTTCCGGGGCACCCGCGTCGTCACTGCCTCGCGGTGCTCCTCCGGCGTGTTCGCGAGCTCGATGTCCAGCAGGCGGCGCGCCTCCTCGAGGAACACGCGCTCGCCCGTCCGCCGCCACAACTCGTGGTTCGCCTCCAGCCGGAGCGGCACGCCGACCCGGGCGCCCTCCGCCGCCAGCAGCGCCTCCGCGCCCGCGCGGTCGCCGGAGCGGGCCAGGGCGACGAGCAAGAAGCCCGGCATGCCGAGTTGCTCGAGGAGCGGGAGCGCGCGCTCCCAGTTGCCGAGCGCCACGAGCGCCTCCGCCAGACCGGCCGGGTCCTCGATGCCCTCGAAGGCCCTCACCGCCTCCGCCGCCAGACGCTTCGCCTCCACATCGTCGCCGGCCAGGTACGCGATCTCCGCGAGCGCTGTGATCGCGTTCGGCCGCATGTGGGGGGCGCCGACCGACTCCCCCTCGTCCCGCACGCGCTCGAGAAGCTTCCGGGCCCGGTCGAAGTCCCCGAACTCCGCCGCCATGCGGCCGAGATTCGAGCAGGCGACGAGCTCCGCGCGGCGCTCGCCGATCTCCCGGGCAAAGGACTCGTGCCGCTCGAAGCACTCGAGCGCGCGGCCCGGATCGCCGAGGTCGCGGTGGACGAGGCCGACGTTGCCCACGGCGGCGAGCTCCGTCCGGCGATAGCCCATCCGCCGGGCCACGTCGAACTGGCGCGTCAGCATCTCCCGGGAGCGTTCCAGGTCGCCGAGATGCCACAGGACCATGCCGAGGTTTCCGAAGACGTGACTCATCGTGAACTCGTACGCGGAATCGTCGCCGTACGTCAGGATCGAGTCGAGCTCGTCCCGGGCCTCCTCGTAACGGCCGAGGTGGCGCAGCGCCACGGCGATGTTCGTCGTGGAGAGCAGGACGTTCGCGACGTCGTCCCGTTCCCGCGCCGCCTCCCGGTTCGCGCGGTGGAGTTCCAGCGCTTCCACGTCCCGCCGCAGGCGCGCGAGGACGACACCGCAGCGGGACTTGGCCGTGAGTGCGAGGGACGCGTCGTCCGCCTCCTCCGCCGCGGTGACCGCCGTCCGATACTTCGCGAGGGCGTCCTCCTCCCGTCCGAAGGAGACGAGGATCGCGCCCCGGGCCAGCAGGGCGTTCGCGCGCAGGACCGGGTCGCCGTCCGCTTCCGCGAGTTCCACCGCCTCGATCGTCGCCGCGTCCTGCTCCTCCCGCCGGCCGAGGTAATGGAGGCGGTCCGCCCTCACGCGCACGAGCGCCGCGCGGTCGCCACTCGACAGCTCGTGGGGGCCGTCGAGCGCGCGGGCGAGGAGATCCAGCACCTCTTCGTGGAGGTAGCGCATCTGAGCGCTGTCGAGCGCCGCCCTCAGCGCCGGCATCCCCTCCTCCGGCGAGCGGCCGGCGAAGTGGTGGTAGGCGACGAAGCGGTCGCTCTCGCCGCGCTCGGCGCCCGCGCGGGCGAGCCGGGTGTGGTACTCCTCCCGGAGCCGCACCGGCAACTCGGCGTGGACGAGATCGCGGATCTGGTGGTGGTCGAAACGGTAGTGGCGGCCGGCGGCGCGGACGACGCCGGTCCGCCGCTCGAGCTCCGCCAGGTCCTGCAGCACCGTGACCACCGGGACGTCGAGCGCGGCGGCGGCGAGGTCCGCGTCGAACTCGACGCCGATCGCCGCGGCCACGTCGAGCAGCGCCCGCTCCTCCTTCGCGAGATCCGTCAGCCGGACCGTCAGAACGTCGCGAACCGCGGACGGCACCTCGGTGAGATCGCCCGCCGCCTTCAGCGTCCGGAGCAACTCGAAGACGAACCACGGCACACCCTCGGACTTCCGCGCGATGCGGTGGATCATCGCCACCGTTGCGTCCGGGTCGACCGCGCGGACGAGGTCCGCCACCTCGTCCGCGTCGAGCCGGTGGAGTTCGCGGGAGGGGACCTGCCCGGGGAAGAGGTCCTCCCGCGAGGTGAGGAGGACGAGGGCGCGACGGTCTGGAGCGGCCCGGGCGAGGGTGAGCGCCACGGCCCGGCCGACGTCCGGCGCGAAGTGGAGGTCCTCCGTCACCCAGATCGTCGGGCGCTCCGCGGAGAGCCCGGCGAGCAGTTCCGCGCAAGCCGCCTGCAGGGCGTCCCTGGCCATCCGCGGGGCGTCCGTCTCGCGGCGGAGGAAGGCGGCCAGACCGGGGACGAGGCCCGGCGTCTCCGTCAGGTACGACCCGAGCGCGTCCGAGACGCGCGCCGCGCCGAAACGGCCCGTCACCGCGTCGATGAGGCCGCCCATCCCGCCGGTGACCGGGTAGGCGCCGTAGAGGATCTGGGCCTCTCCTTCCACCTCCCTCAGGAACTCGTCGACCAGCCGGCTCTTGCCGAGGCCGGGCTCCCCGGTGAGGAGCAGGGCGGATCCGCGGCCTTCCCGCGCCGCCTGAAAGGACTCCCGGAGGGCCGCCAGGTCGTCACCGCGGCCGCGGACCTTCGTCTCCCGGTGGACGGGCACGCGCGGCCGACCGCCGGTCCGGACGGCCCGGCTCCGCTCCGCCCACCAGCCTCCCGCCTCGCCGGCGGCGAGGATCCTGGCGAGGTCGCCCGCCGAGGCGATGCGTTCCACCGGCCGCTTCGCCAGCAGCGTCGAGAGCACCGCGGCGAAGAATGGCGAGACGTCGGGCACCGGGGGCGGCGGCGTGTTCACGTGGGCGTGGGCCATCTCGGCCAGGGTCTCGCCGCGGAAGGGGTTCTCGCCGGTGACCAGTTCCATCAGCACCACGCCGAGGCCGTAGAGGTCCGACGCCGGGCCGACCTCTCCCTCCTCGAACTGCTCCGGCGCGGCGTAGGCGACCGAGCCGACGAACTGCCCCTTCTCCGTGAGGTCGAGGCTCGCCTCCGCGAGCTTCGCGACGCCGAGGTCCATGATCCGGATCTGCTGGTCGGTCGTGATGAGGACGTTCTCGGGCTTGAGGTCGCGGTGGATGAAGCCCGCCGTGTGGACGGCCTCCAGACCGAGTGCGACCTGCTCCGCGATACGCCGGCAGAGCGCCTCCGGGACCCGCCCCAGCTCGTCCATCAGCTGCCGCAGGCTCTTCCCCTCCTCGTACTCCATCACGAGGAAGTGTACGCCCCCTTCCTCTCCGACGTCGAGGGTGCGGACCACGTGCTCCGAGTCCACGCGGCGTCCGGCGCGGGCCTCCCGGGAGAAGCGCTCGATCGCCTTCGGGGAGAGCAGGAGCCACGGATGGACGACCTTGACGGCGACCGTTTCGCCGGTCGACTCGTCACGGGCCGCGTAGACGACCCCCATGCCGCCGCGGCCGATCTCCTCGCCCATCGCGCAGCCGCCGAGGCGCCGGGGCACAGCCGGAGCGGGCGTCACGGTGAAGTCCACGGTCTCCACGCCGTCGCTGTCGAGGAGACGGACGACCTCCCGCCGGAGGTCCCGGTCCGCCCCGCAACGGGATTCGAGGAGCGCGTCCCGCTCGGCGTCGGACTTCTCCATCGCCGCGAAGAAGATCGTCTTGATCTGTTGATAGCGCTCCGGATTCATGGACCGCGACATCATGCGATGCGGCGGGCAAGGTCCGAAGAGATGTTTCGCAAACGCGTCTCAGGGGCGTTGTCTCTTCGCCGGCCTCACTCCTTCGGCTTCGTCCCCTCCGGGACCTCGCCCTCCGTGGGACGCTCCGCGTCCATGCGCCGGCCCGGCTGCAGGGAGACGATGCCGCCGTCCTCGATCTCGGGGTCGGCGTAGCGCGGCCGGAGGTAGCGGATCCGGTCGGGCTGGACCTTCGCGGCCCTCATCCGGCGGGCCAGTTCCTCGATGCGCATGCGCCCCAGGGCCACGCAGCCGAGCTGTGTCCGCCTCGTCTTCCGGCGGTCCGCTCCGCGGCGCAGGATGGCAAGGACCTGGTCGAGCTCCCGGGCGATGTTGCCGATCTCCCGGTCGATCGCGCGGAGCTGCTTCCGGGCCTGGCCGGACTCCTCCGCCCGACCCGCGACGAGATACGCCCGCGCCCGCTCGACGACGGTGGCCCGCTCCTCCAGAATCCGACGCTGGCGAAGGCGGAGATGCTCCGCGATGGCGCGGCAGTCGTCCTGTCGGGGGGTGGCGCGGGTCTCGACGGGTTCGAGGTCGGCGGTGCCGATCTCGTGCTCCAGCGTGAGGGTCAGGTCACTCTCGTCCTGCATTCGCTCGATCAGGGCCTCGAACGCCGACCGGCTGTCTTCCGTGAGGCGCGTCGTCCCCGGCTCGAACGCGATGAGGATCGGATCCTCGGGCTCCTCCTCGCCGGGGCCGATCCCGACGATGCCCGCGATGCCCGCGCCGACCCGCAGGGGGGACTTCAGCACGGCGAGGGCGATGAGCTCGGAGATCTTCGTGATGGCCAGGCTCGTGATCCGCCTCGTGGAGACCTTTTGCTCCGGGGGGATGTCGAGACCGAACGAGAAGCTGATCGTTCCCGTGTGGTCGCGGAGGAGGAAGATCACGGTGTTCGTCGACGCCGGGAGCTTCAGCAGACGCTGGAGGACGCCGCCCTCGGGCTCCGTCAGGTTCAGGTCGCGGAACGCGATCGTGGAGTTGATGCGCATGCCGCCGTCATCGTGGAACCGCGCGCCGACGCCGAGTTCGAGGGTGCCCCGGTTCAGGGTGACGCCGCTCTCCTTCGCCATCCCGCGCAGGTTGCTGAGGTCGAGGCCCATGACGCTCGCCCGGAGCCACCCCCGCAGGTGCGGCTCGAAGCCCAGCTGGCC
>JBDLIY010000021.1:0-18334 GCA_039714635.1 Planctomycetota bacterium | reverse complement strand
GCGATGCGTGATCCAGTAGAGGAGCAGTCCGCCGAGCACGATCCCCGCGGCCACGTGGAGTGCGAACCGGTCGCCGTGCTCCGGCCAGACCCAGCTCCGCGCCCGCAGGAGCCAGATCGCGACCGGGACCCCGAGCGACCCCAGGTTGCGGAGCCGGGTCGCGACGGGCTGCCCGAAGTGGCCGACCTCGTGGAGGAGGACCGCCGTCAACTCCTCGCGGTCGAGCCCGCGAACCAGTCCCTCGGCCACGTAGATCGTCCCGGAAGAGGTCGCCGCCACCGCGTTCACCGCCTGGCCGCGCTCGTGGCGAACGAGGCGGAGCGCCCGGAACCGGACCTTCGCCCGCGCCGCCACCTCCCGCAGGCGCGCCTCGATCGCCGCGTCCGGGAACGGCCGGATCTTCATCATCCGCTGGACGATCAGGTGCCGGAGCGCGAGCCCCAGGCAGATCGCGATCACGGTGTGGAGCGCCAGGCCGGGCAGGATCTCCTCCCGCCGCGTGATGTCGACGGGCGCCGCGAACGCGGCCGACAGGAACGGCAGCGCCTGGCCGCCCATGAGGAACGCCGTGAACAGGTTGAAGCGCACGAAGCGGTGCAGTCCCGTGCGCAGGCCGCGCGCGGTCAGTTCCAGCCGGGTGGACCCGAGGACGCCGGCGACCAGCCACCACACGGGCACGAAGTAGAGCAGCGCCGAGGTGACGACGGGCCCGAGCGTGTCGCGCGAGTCGACCACGAAGAGGAAGAAGAGCCCGCACCCGAGGAAGTGGACCCACCCCGTGCGCTGGATCGCGCGGTTCAGGGCGAAGTCGGTGCGGAGCCCGTCCCGGGCGGCGCGCCGGGCCACGTAGAGGAGCGCGGGGAGGTACACCAGAATCGGGAATGCGACGAGCGCGATCAGCCAGCCGAGTACATCGCCCTTCTCCAACGATCCTCCGTCAGCCTTCGGCCGCGACCTCCTCCGGCGTCTCCTCTTCCGCCGCCTCCTCCGACGGAGCCGGCAGCGCCGGGACGTCCTCCGGCGGCGCCTCCGTCGTGTCGAACCAGGTCTCGCCGTCCTTCACGCGGAGCGTCACGTTCGGCCGCTCCTTGAAGACGCCCTTCAGGAGCTCCTCGGCGAGCGGGTCTTCAATCATACGCTCGATCGCGCGGCGCAGCGGCCGGGCGCCGAGATCGAGGTCCGTCCCCCCGTCGATGATCTTCTCCTTCGCCTCGTCCGTGAGGAAGAGGTGGATGCCCCGGTCCTCGAGCCGGTTCCGCACGTCGACCAGCTCGATGTCGATGATGCTCTTGAGGTTTTCCTTCGTGAGCGGGCGGAAGACGATCACGTCGTCGAGCCGGTTCAGGAACTCCGGCTTGAAGTACTTCTCCACCTCGTGGAGGACGCCTTCCTTCATCTTCTCGTAGGTGACCTCGTCGTCCTTCTTCTGGAAGCCGAGCGTCGCCTGGTTCTTGATCGCCGCGGTCCCGATGTTCGACGTCAGGATCAGGATCGTGTTCTTGAAGTCGACGTTGCGGCCGAAGGAGTCCGTCAGGCGCCCCTCCTCCATGATCTGGAGGAGCATGTTGAAGACGTCGTGGTGCGCCTTCTCGATCTCGTCGAAGAGCACGACGGAGTAGGGACGGCGCCGCACCTTCTCGGTCAGCTGGCCGCCCTCCTCGAAGCCGACGTAGCCCGGAGGGGCGCCGACGAGCCGCGAGACGTTGTGCTTCTCCATGTACTCGGACATGTCGATCGAGAGGAGCGCGTCCTCGCTGCCGAACATGAACCGGGCCAGCGCCTTCGCCAGCAGCGTCTTCCCCACGCCGGTGGGGCCGAGGAAGATGAACGAGCCCATCGGCCGGCGCGGGTCCTTGAGGCCGGACCGGCTCCGGCGGACGGCCTTCGCGATCGCCTTGATCGCCTCGTCCTGGGACACGACGCGCTCGTGGAGCTTGTTCTCCATCTGCAGGAGGCGCTCGGCCTCCTTCTTCTCCAGGCGCGTCAGCGGGATGCCGGTCATCGAGGAGACGGTCTCGGAGATGATCTCCTCGTCCACGACCTCGTCCTTCTCCTGCGACTTGGCCCGCCACTCCTCCATGATCGTGCGCTTCTTCGTCTTGAGCTTCTGCGCCTTGTCGCGGAGCTGGGCGGCCCGCTCGAAGTCCTGCTCCTGGACGGCCTCGCTCTTCTGCGTCTCGAGCCGGCCGATGTCGTTGTCGAGCTCCTTCAGGTCCGGCGGCTGGGTCATCGCGGAGAGCCGGACCTTCGCGCCCGCCTCGTCCACGACGTCGATCGCCTTGTCCGGCAGGAACCGGCCGTTGATGTACCGGTTACTGAGCTCGATCGCGCACTCGAGCGCCGCGTCGGTGTAGTTGACCCGGTGGTGCTCCTCGTACTTGTCCCGGAGCCCCTCGAGGATCGCGAGCGTCTCCTCCGGGGACGGCGGGTCGACCATGATCGTCTGGAACCGCCGCTCCAGCGCGCCGTCCTTCTCGATGTACTTCCGGTACTCGTCGAGCGTCGTGGCGCCGATGCACTGCACCTCGCCGCGGCTGAGCGCCGGCTTCAGGACGTTGGACGCGTCGATCGCGCCCTCGGCGCCGCCCGCCCCCACCAGCGTGTGGAGCTCGTCGATGAAGAGGATGATGTTCTTCGCCCGGCGGACCTCGGTCATCACCGCCTTGATCCGCTCCTCGAACTGGCCGCGGTACTTCGTGCCGGCCACCATCATCGCGAGGTCGAGGACGACGATCCGCTTGCTCCGCAGAAGCTCGGGAACGTTGCCGGAGATGATGTCCTGGGCGAGCCCCTCGACGATGGCGGTCTTGCCGACGCCCGCCTCGCCGAGCAGCACCGGGTTGTTCTTCGTCCGCCGCCCGAGGATCTGCATCACGCGCTGGATCTCGGTGCGCCGGCCGATGACCGGGTCGAGATTCTGCTCGCGGGCCAGCTCGGTCAGGTCGCGGCCGAAGGCGTCCAGCGCGGGCGTCTTGGACTTCCCGGGGGCCGCCTCCTCGTCCTCCTCGTCCACGCCGCCGCCGCCGCCGCCGGGGTTGGAAACGTCGGCGCCGAGAAGCTCCAGGACCTCTTCGCGAACCTCCTCCAGCTTGATCTGGAGGTTCATCAGGACCTGGGCGGCGATCCCCTCGTTCTCCCGGATCAGGCCGAGGAGCAGGTGCTCCGTCCCGATGTAGTTGTGGCCGAGGTTCTGGGCCTCCTCGAGGGCGAGCTCGAGGACCTTCTTCGCGCGGGGGGTGAAGGGCAGCTGCCCCATCGTCACGGTGTTCGTGCCGTTCTTGACGATGTTCTCGACCTCGAGGCGGATCTTCTTCAGCTCCACGTCGAGGTTCTTGAGGACCTGGGCGGCGACGCCGCTCCCCTCCTGCACGAGGCCGAGCAGGATGTGCTCGGTCCCGATGTAGTCGTGCCCGAACCGCTGGGCTTCCTGGCGGGCGAGGCCCATGACCTTCCGGGCCCGCTCGGTGAATCGGTCAAACATGGAAAAGTCCTTCCGGGAGTTGGTGTATCCGCGGAAGTTTACCGCATGACCGAAGGGGCAGTGACGAAACTTCACGTACCGCGCGGGCTTCGATCCGGCTCGGGGCGAACCACCGAATCGGTTAGGATTCGCGCACGGAACGGGGAGCGGAGATTCATATGGCGCAGGGCGGCGACCTCACCGGCAAGACGATCGGCAAGTGCCGGATTCTCGGGCGGCTCGGACACGGGCGGACGAGCAACATCTACCGGGCCTTCTACGAACCCCTGGGCAAGGAAGTGGCCGTCAAGGTCCTGAAGAAGACCGCGAAGGCCACGCCCGAGCTCCGCCAGAAGTTCCTGAACGAGGCGAAAGCGCTCGGTCAACTCGACCACCCGAACATCGTCAAGGTCTTCGACGTCGTCGAGGAGGGGCCGTTCCTCTTCATCATCATGGAGCTTCTGAAGGGCGACGACCTCTTCCAGATCCTCGAGGAGGACGGGCACATCGAGGCGGATGAGGCCGTCGGAATCGTCGGCCGCGTCGCCAAGGCCCTCGCGGAAGCCCACCGCCAGGGCATCGTCCACCGCGACGTCAAGCCGGCGAACATCATGCTCGTCGGCCCCCGCGGCGACGTGAAACTCCTCGACTTCGGCCTCGCCACCGCGGGCGTCACCGCCGGCCAGGCCGGCACGCCCCACTACATGTCCCCGGAGCAGATCCAGGGCAAGACGGTGACCGAGAAGTCCGACGTCTACTCCCTCGGCGCCACCTTCTTCCACATGCTCACCGGCCGCCCGCCCTACCCGGCGAAGACGGCGAAGGTGATCAAGGAGAAGCACCTGGAGGGCAACCTCCCGACCCCGAGCCGCGCCGGGAAGGCCGTCGGCGTCCCGAAGGCCGTCGACCCGGTCGTGAAGAAGATGATGGCCCCGGTCGCCGGCTACCGCGCCAACGCCCGCGACCTGGCCGGGCTCCTCGGCTCCCTGAACCTCGCCGCGGGCGGCCGCCGGAAGAAGAAGCACGCGATCCGGGCCGCGTCGCGGCGCGGCGCCAACGTCCCGCTCATCGCCGGGATCTCGATCGCCGCGGTCATCATGATCGCCGTCGTGGCCTTCTTCTTCCTGTCCGGGGGGAACGACGAGCCGCCCCCGATGGTGGACAACGGGGACAAGCCGAAGGTCGACACCACGCAGACGCCCACCATCCGGAACCGCGCCGACGAGGCCCGGGCCCGCGAGGTGAAGGCCCAGAGGATGTTCGCGGCCGCGCAGTCCTTCGAACGCCAGAGCTACGGCAAGGACCAGGAGGTCTTCGAGCGCTACAAGAAGGTCTGGGACGAGTACGGCGAGACCGCCTCGGGTCAGAAGGCCCGGACGGCGATGAAGGCGGCCGAAGAGCGGATGAACCGCGAGAAGGTCGAGGCCGAGAAGCGGGCGGCGGCCGAGAAGCTCAAGAAGGCCCTCCCCGCCTTCGAGAAGGACCTCGCCGCCCTCCGGAAGGAGTACGACTTCCCCGGCATGGCCGACCGGATCCTCCAGTTCCTGACGGACCACGACCTCACGCCGAAGGAGGAGATGAAGTGGATCGTCCTCGTCCGCCGGCTCGAGTACGCGGACAAGTTCATCACCGACCTCGCGAAGGCGATCACCGAGAACTCGAGGAAGCACAAGGTGACCCTCTACAAGGAGGACGGCCCGAAGGACGCGAAGATCCAGTCCGCGGACGGCGAGAGCGTCATCATCCTCGAGGGCACCCTCGAGGTGAAGAAGCCCTGGAGCTACTTCAAGCCCGGGGAGCTGGTCCGGATGTTCGGCCGCCAGGTCGGACTCCGCGGCTCGATGCCCAACTACCTCGTCGCGAACTTCCAGTACGCGATGGGGAACGACGCCGAGGGCGAGGGATCGCTCTTCGAGGCGAAGGCCCAGCAGATCGGCACGGAGATCGACGAACTGGAGAAGAAGCTCCACGCGAAGCCGCGCGGGTCCCTGAAGCGGGAGACGCCGTTCGGGGACGACCCGACGAAGAGCCGGGGGAAGTAGCCCGAGGAGGACGATGGCGGAGGAACGGCGGCCCGGTCCCGCGGAGCGCATGGAGGGCGACGAGCCGCCCCTCCCGGCAGAGAAGCCGTTCCCCGACTCGCCGCCTTCCCCCGACGACGAGCCCCTCCCTCCCCCCACGCGGGAGAACTGGGTCGCCGTCGTCCTGTCTCTCGCGACCGCGGCGCTCCTCGCGGCCCTGCCGGTGACGGACGAGGAGGGCTGGGTCGCCCTGCCGGTCGTGCCCTACTTCGTCCTCTCGGCCTGGGGAGCCTTCCGCATCCGCCCGTACCGGAACGGGCGGGGCGTCTGGATGTTCTGGTTCACGGTGCTTCTTCTCACCTTCGCCGTCTACCTGCTCGCGGCGTGGGACCTCGTCTCGCTGGGGCTCGGTGACCGGTACGTCTCGCCGCGGAGCCTGGTGTTCCTGGGTACCGCGGGCGTCCTGGTCGTCATCGGCTGGGTCCCCACGGCCCTCCTGGTGGGCTTCGCCCGCCGGGCGACCGCGCTCCTTGTGGTGCAGCTCACCTACCCGCTGGCGCTGATGGCCGTCGTCACGGTCCTGGTCAGCCGGCGAGAGTGGTGAGGGGCCGAGGGGGATTCGGGGATCGACGCGGTCCCGGGCTCCTCAGCGTCCCAGGCCCAGGTTCGGTACCCGTCGTGCCTCCCCTGCCACACCTGGCGCCGCGGCGGAGAGGGGGCGGTTCATCCACTGATTTCAGCCCGCTTCAGGACGAACTCCTCAGCGAAGAGCGCGGCGGCGTCTCACCGAAACGTCAACATCCCCGGATCGATCCGCCGTGCGCCCATGATCGTCGCGATCAGGCGGTCGTTCTTCCCCGTCCGGTGAGGGCTCACGTACTCCCACACGAGCTTCCCGTCCGGCGTCACCTCGAGGATCCGGCCCTGGGTGGACTCGGTGATCAGCGTGTTCCCGTTGGGGAGCCGGCGCACCGAGCCGAGCGAGTGCGAGTGGAGATCCCGCCCGGCGTACTGCCACACGATCTCCCGCGTCAGGAGATCGAACTCGACGGCCCGGGATCTCACGGGGTCGCCCAGCCCGCCCCGGTGGGCCCCGCGGTTGTCGAACAGCAGGATGTTCCCGTTGGCGAGGAACTGGGCCTGGTGCTGCGCGCGCCACTGGCCCGTGGCCACCCACCGGACGCGACCGGTCTTCCCGTCGAGCACGACCACGGAATCCAGGCTGCGCACCGACACGAGGACGTCGCCCTCATCGGCGAACGGGTAGCGGGCCGCGATGGCCGGCCCCACGATGTCCACCGAGTTCGCGTGCAGAAGGTCGCCGTGCAGCCGCGGGAATCGCCCCAGCAGGGACGCGTAGTCCGACGCGAGGAGCGCGTCGAGGAGGGAGAAGCTGCGGAGCTCCTCTCCGGTCGACGAGACGAACGCCACACGGTCGTCCTTGACCTCGCCGACGAAGGGGATGCCCGGGTGCGCGGCGGAGAGTTCGTCCGGCGAACGGTACCGGCGGACGAGGGTCACCAGCGTCCCGTCGGGGAACACGGCGACGTCGTGGTGGGCCTGGTTCGCCAACCCCCAGATCGGCTTCCCGTCGCGGGCGAGCCGCGCGACTCCGATGTATTCGAAGATCGCCAGGATGTCCCCGTTCGGGAACGGATGGCCCCGGCGGATGTAGGAACGGTAGGCCGGGTGGACCTTGAAGTCCAGCCCGTCGGGCCAGACCTCGTCGACCCCCGTCCGCCACTCGTGGACGACCTCGCCGTCGATGTCGACGAGCAGGATCGTCGGGGCGTGCCCCGAGGTGAAGAGGGTCAGCCCCGGGCAGACCCGTTCCCGGTCCCGGACGAACGCGCCGCTCCGCTCCCTCGCCTCCTGGTAGCCCCGCAGGTAGGGATGTCCGGCGAGGTTCTCCTCGAGATCGTCGTCGCCGGCGCTCCGGAGCTCGTGCCACCGCCCGATCGGCTCTTCCGGCCCGCTCCGCAGGGCGCTCCGGAGGTCGCGGAGCAGCTGGTAGGGAAACACGTGGAAGGCCTGGGTGGCGACGCCCCACCCGAAGCCCGCGCCGATCAGCAGGAGGGCCGCGAGGAGCTTCCCCGTGCGCCTCACTCCGCCCCGAGCAACCCGCGGATCAGCGTCGCCCGCTGCTCGTCGCGTTCGCGCGCCTCGAGCTCGCGCTGCTCCGCGTGCTGGAGGTGGCCGGGCTGGGTGACAACGAAGAGTTCGTTCACGAGGTCCAGGCCGAGGTCGTTCACCAGGCCGAGCGTCACGCCGAGGCGCAGGGCCGAGAGGAGGTTCGTCGATTCCTCGGACGCGATCGAGCGGGCGTTCCGCAGGATGCCGAAGGCGCGGAACACCTTGTCCTCCAGCGAAACGCGGTTCTCCGTCATCAACAGCTCGCGGACGTTCCGCTCGTAGCCGATGATCCTCGGCACGACGCGCTTGATGTTGTCGATGACCGCGGATTCGGACCGGCCCAGCGTCACCTGGTTGCTGATCTGGTAGAAGTCGCCGGAGGCCTGCGTCCCCTCGCCGTACAGGCCGCGGACCGCGAGGTTGATCTTGGAGACGGCCTGGAAGACCTTCTCGATCTCCTTCGTCATGACGAGCGCGGGCAGGTGCAGCATCACCGAGGCCCGCATCCCGGTGCCGACGTTCGTCGGGCAGGCGGTCAGGTAGCCGAACTGCGGCGAGAAGGCGAACTCGAGTTCCTTCTCCATCGCGTCGTCCAGCGCGACCATCTCGTCCCACGTCCGGTCGAGCTCGAAGCCGGACCGGATCACCTGCATCCGGAGGTGGTCCTCCTCGTTGACCATCACCGCGCTCACCTCGGAGGCGGCGTGGGCCACGCCACGCTTGCCTTCCGACGCCGCGAGCTCGCGGGAGATCAGGTGCCTCTCGATCAGGTACTGCTTGCCGACGTCGTCGAGATCCTCGACGTCGACGTAGGTGCCGTCCTCCGGGAAAACGGCCTTCATGAGCCGCGTGCGGATGATCCGCTCGATCTCCCGCTTCTGATCGCCGGTGGCCTGCAGGACGAAGGGGAACCCTTCCAGGTTGCGGGCGAGGCGGATCCGCGAGGACATCACGATGTCGCTCTCGGGCCCCTCCTCGCGGAGCCACTCGCCGCCGCGCCGTTCCGGTTCACTCGGCATCGGCTTCCTCCCCACCCTCTTCCCCACTCTCCTCAGCGGCTTCCAGCTCCGCCTCCATCTGGCGCAGGCGGTCGCGGATCTCCGCGGCGCGCTCGTACTCCTCGCGCTGGATGACGGACGTGAGCTCCCGCCGGAGCTCGATCAGCTCGCGCTCCAGCTTCAGGCTGCTCCCCACGCGCCCGGGGATCCGACCGAGGTGCTGGTGCGCTCCGTGGATCTTCTCGAGAAGCTCTTCGAGGGGCTCCTTGAAGACCTTGTAGCACTCGCCGCAGCCGAGGCGGCCGCGCTGGCGGAACTCGCCGTAGGTCAGGCCGCACCCGGCGCACGTCAGTGCGGTGACGGCCTCCGGGTCGCCGCCCTTCGCGACGTCCATGAGGTGGGTGAAGAGGTTCTGCGCCCCGACCGGGCTGACCCCTTCCTTCTGGGCGCACTCCTCACAGAGATGCACCTCGCGCTTCTCACCGTCCACGATCTCGGTGAGGTGCACGGTCGCCTTGTTCTTCTGACAGGACTGGCACGTGTTCATGGAACTCATGGTATCCGCTCGAGACCGGATTCAACTTCCGTCGTACGCGAGAAATGCCTCCGAGAACCGCTCGCCGCGCTCCTCGTAGCTCGTGAACATGTCCCACGAGGCGTGGGCCGGCGAGAGCAGCATCGTGTCGCCCGGCTCCGCCAGGTCGAATGCGTCCCGGACCGCGCCCTCGAGGGAGTCGGCCCGCACGACGACCGGCCCCGCCTTTCCGAGGGCTTTCGCCACCCGCTTCGCCGACGCGCCGACCAGGACGACGCCCTTCACCCGGGCGTGGACCGTGTCCACGAAATCCCTGAGGGCGGCGCTCCGCTCGAACCCGCCGGCGATGAGGACGAGACCGCCCGGGACGGCCCGGATCGCCCGGACCGCCGCCTCCGGCGTCGTCGCCTTCGAGTCGTTGACGCCGGTGATTCCCTCCCGCTCGCCCACGATCTCCAGGCGATGGGGCAGGCCGTGGAAGCCGGGCAGGGCCTTCGCGGCGGCGCCCGTCGGGCCGCGCAGGAGCCGCGCGGCCAGGGCCGCCTGCAGCGCGTTCATCCGGTTGAAGTCGCCGAGGAGCTTCAGGTCGGGCAGTTGGAACAGGACCTCCTCGACGCCGAGGATGGAGAGGACCGCCTCCGGGCCACGCAGGTACGCGCCCCGGGTGACGACGGTCTTCATCGAGGTCGTGAACAGGTCGTCCTTCACCGCGGGCAGGAGCCGCTCCCGCGTCAGGGGATCGTCGTGGTTGAGGATCGCCGGGCCGTGTTCCGGCAGGGCGGCGGCCTTCGCGGCGGCGTAGCTCTCGACCGTGCCGTGGCGGTCCAGGTGGTTCGGCGTCAGGTTCGTGACGACGGTGAGGTCCGGCGAGATGCCGTCGCGCGCCATCCACTCCAGCTGGAACGACGAGACTTCGAGAACGGTCACCTGGTCCGGATCGAACGACTCCGCCCGCGCCACCAGCGCCCGGCCGATGTTCCCCCCCACCTCCGACTTCACGCCTCCGGCCGCGAGGATCGCGCCGAGGAGCGCGGTCGTCGTCGACTTCCCGCACGTCCCGGTGACCCAGGCCACCGGCCCGGTCAGCAGCGCCATCGTCAGGCCGAGCTCGGTCATCAGCGGCACGTCGGCGTCCGCCGCCAGCTTCAGGTATCGGCTGTCCGGCGGCACGGCGGGGCTGACCACGACGAGGTCGGCCTTCGTGAAGTCGTCTTCCTCGTGGCGGCCGAGGCGCGTTTCGACGGGGAGGTTCTCGATCTCTTTCAGGGACGGCGCGAGGGCCCGCTTGTCCTTCAGGTCGGTAACGAGGACCCCCGCGCCCTTCCCGACGAGGAAGCGGATCGTCTCGACGCCGCCGGAGAAGCCGCCGAGGCCCATGACGGTGACGCGGAGTCCCGTGAGATCCGCCCCGGGGGCGAGCGGGAAGGGTCGTCCCGGCACGACGACGGTCATTGCTTCTTCCCGCCGACCGCGTCGTCGTCGAGCGTCTCTCTCCGGAGTTCTTCGGCGCGCTTCATCACCGCCTCCCGGTCGCGCTTCACCTCGTCCTCGGCCTCGGCCCAGTCCTTCGGGGCGTCCCGCTTCCTCAGCGTGAAGTCGAACTCGTGGTGGTCGTGGATCGTTCCCGGCCAGAGGACCTCGGTGATGAAATCGAGGACCGGGTACGAGTACCAGGGCGTCGGGACGGGCGCCGCCGTCTCGAGCGGCAGGTACCCCTCCTTCTCGAGCCGGACCGCGAACGTCCCGTGCTGGTCGAACTCCTGCTCATGGGTGGTCGTGCCGACCGGTTCCTCGGAGCGGTTGATCCAGACCTCCGCCCCGTCCGGCTCGGACCGGATGATCATCTTCCGCTCCACGCACCCGGCGAGGGCGGTGAAGGCGGCCAGGAGAAGCAGCGCCCGCGTCATGTCCGGAGAATACCTGTCGCGCCCGCCGGATGCACAGGGAATGAGGGTTGGCGCTGTTCGCGGTGTGTACATCGTGCAGCACCTTCTTCGGTACGCGGGCGGGAGAGGGCGCGAACACGCGGAAGGTCGCATCTTCGGAGGGCCACCTCGGCCCCCGGGGTGCAACTCGTTGTGATCCCGGTCGTGCGCTATGATCGCCGCCCCGCACGGAAGGAGCCGACCATGATCTACCGATACCTGATCGAGGAGTTCTCGCGGACCGAGGACGAAGCCGTGGACGAGCGGCTCCGCGAGATGGGCCTCGAGAGCTGGGAACTCGTCAACGTCCTGCCCGGCCGGCGCTCCGACGGTTCCGACCCGGGGTACTTCACCGGCATCTTCCGGCGCGACGCGAGCACGGACATCGGCCTCTGATGCGACGGGCCCTCGGCCTCGCGATCGCGATCCTCGTGATCCCGGCCGCGGCCTTCGCCGTCGACCGGGCCCTCGTCGAGCAGGCGAAGTCCGCCAACACGTTCGAGCGCGCCCGGGCCGCGGGGCCGCTCGCGAAGGACGGCTCTCCGGCGGCCGCGAAGCTCCTCCTCGACCTCGCGCGCGACACCGACCCGTTCGTCCGCGACGCGGCGGTCCTCGCCGGCGATTCGCTCGAGAACCCGGCGGGCGTGAAGCTCGTCGCCGGGAGCGCCCGTTCCCGGGACGAGCTCCTCCGGCTGAACCTCGCGGAACTGCTCGGGCGCACGCGGTCGGCCGACGCCTTCGAGACGCTTCGGGGCCTCGTCGGGAAGGACCGGTCCGCGCGCGTCCGCGGCCGCGCGCTCGACTGGCTGTGGGGCTGGTCGAAGGTGCCGGGCGCCCTCGACCTGGCGGTGGAAGCCTACGGGGACGACGACCCCGCCGTGCGCGCGGCGGCCGTGGAGGCGGCCGGCCGGATGAGGGGCGAGGCCGCCCTGGAACTGACCCGCAAGGCCCTGGCCGACGAGGACGAGGGCGTCCGCTGCGTCGCGCGGATGGAGCTCCGCTATCTCGCGCCGGACGAGGCCCTGGCCGGGCTCGAGGAGGGCCGGAAGGCCGAGGGCTGGCGGACGCGCGCCCAGACGGTGGAGGACGCGCTGCACCTGCGGAAGGTCGCCGCGGTGGACGCCCTCGTCGAGCTGGTCGGGGACGAGGTGCTGCGCGTCTCGGTCGCGGCCCACCGGGCGCTCGTCGCGCTGTCCGGAAAGGAGATCGGCCGGGACGTCGAGCTCTGGCGCGCCTGGTGGAAGGTGAACCGCGCGAACTGGAAGGCGCCGAAGGGGAAGCTCGGCGAGGCGAAGGGGGGCGGAAAGAAGAGCGTCGCCCGGTTCCAGGGCGTGGAGATCGTCTCCGGCCGCGTCTGCTTCGTCCTCGACCGCTCCGGCAGCATGGCGGACCCGATGAAGGGAGACGCGGACGGTCGCACGTGCTGGCAGTACGTGACGGCGGAACTCGCGAAGACGCTCGACGCGCTCCCGGACGGAACGAAGGTGAACGTCGTGACCTTCAACAACGTGCCGACGGTCGCGGCCCGCGCGCCGAGGACTCTCGGGAAGAAGTCGCGCGCGGCGCTCTCGCGTTTCGCGACGAAGCAGTCCGCCGGCGGGCGCGGCGACCTCCTCGCGGCGATGATGCTCGCCCTCTCCATGCCGGAGATCGACACGGTCATCCTGCTTTCCGACGGTACGCCGAGCCACGGCGAGATCGTGAACCGCGTCCGCGCCCGCAGCTTCATCCGCGCGAAAAACCGCATGGCCAAGCGCGCGATCATGACGATCGGCTTCGGCGCCGTGGTGCCGCCGGAGCGGAAGTTCATGGAAGGCGTGGCACGGGACAGCGGCGGGGTGTGCGTCTTCCGGTGACTACCACACGCCGATCCTGACCTCCACGGGTCCCCCGCCGACGGTGACTCCCTTCTTCCTCCCCCAGCCGTCCTTCCCGCTCGCCGTCAGGTCGTGGGATCTCCCCTGCAACGCCGTCAGCCGGAAGCGACCGCTTGCGTCGGCGCGGTTGTGGCTCAGGTACCAGTCTCCGATGTTCAGGCCGACGTGGGCCCGGGGGAGCGGCTTCCCGCCAGCATCGAGTACGACACCCTCGATCTCGACGCCCTCGATGCAACGCAGCTCGATCGTCTGGCCGGCGGGCACGAGCTCGGGGGGTTCGGGATTGACCAGGCCCGGGACGTACTTCAGGCGAAAGACGGAGACGTGGACAAGGTGGGTCTCCTCGCGGAGGGCGTCGAAGACGGCCGTCCCCTGCGCGTCCGTCGTCCTGCCGGGAGGTCCGCCGGTGCGCGAGCGCGGGCTCACGTACATGCCGGCGAGCGGCTTCCCGTCCGTCCCGAGGACGCGAACCGTCAGACCGAGGTCGCTTCGGATCGTCTTCGCCCGGATCGTGACGCCTTCGGCCGGTGCCTCGATCCCGGTCAACGCCCCGGAACACGACAACACCTCGAGCGGGCCCGGGCCCGTCGGATCCCCGATCCTCCCGCCGAAGAGGACATCCACCACCAGCCCCGGCTCCACCAGGAGCACGAAGCGGCCGGAGCCGTCGGTGACCGCGACGTGGCGGTGGGATCTCTCTCCGGGCACCGCGGCCGCCACATGGGCGAGGGGGATCGGCTTGTCGTCCTCACCGATCAGGATCCCGGTGATCTTCGAGAGTTCCTTCACCTCGACCCGGATGGTCTGCCCACGCGGCCGTTCCGGGACCGTTCGCACGTACGTATACTTCTTCGGCGTGAACCGGGATGCCCGGACGCCGAAGGACACCTCCTCGTCCGGCAGCCCCCGGAACGTCGCGGTCCCTTCGGGCCCGGTTCCCTGGCGCCCGATCTCCGCCCCGTAGGCCGTGATCGCCATTCCGGGAACCGGCCGACCGGCCTGGTCCACGACGAGGACGGTGATCTCGCCCGCCGTCTCGGGCCGGAGGACGATGTCCGTGACGTCGCGGTCTTCCGGCAGGATGACATCGCGCTTCACGACCGGAGCCCCGGGATCGACGAGCGCCACGACCCAGGTCCCGGGCCCCAGCCCGGCGAACCGGAACTCCCCCCGGGCATCGGTCGCGCACTCCTGGCGGCTCAACTTGTGGAAAGGAGCCTTCTCGCCGAGTCGCACCACGGCGCCCGGCCGGAGCTTCCCCTCCCTGTCCAGGACCCGACCGGAGAGTGTCCTCGATGGACCCAGCACGATCTCCACCGGTTCTCCGGCGATGGGAACCAACCGGTAAACGGACCCGTGTCCCCGCGCCGAAACGTGCAACGGCAAGACCTGCTCGTCGGGGAGAAGACCGACGAGCTCGAACCGTCCGGCTTCCCCGGTCGTCGCCGCGCGCAACTGCGGGATCTGGTCCCTCGAACTCGCGAGGACCACCGCCTCCGCGCCGGCGATCGGCTCTCCGTCCGAGGTCATCACGCGGCCGCGCAACGAGAGTCCCGGCCGGAGCCCGACTCTCATCTCTCCCTCTGCCGGCGGAGTGATCGCCTGGTCCACGTAGCCCTCGGCGGCCACGAAGATCCCGCGGCCCATCCGGCCGGCCCAGGCCGGCAGGGCAAACCGGCCCTCGGCGTCCGTGGCCACGGCCCGGAACCGCGAGAAGTGCTCCGCCACGCAGGCGCCCGCGATCGGCTTCCCCGTCTCGACATCGAGGACCACACCCCGGACCGGGCGACCGCGAGGCAGGCGCACCGGGACCTGGAGACGGCCCGCCTCCGGCACCGTGTGCGCTGCCGGCGCCGCAGTGCCCGTGCCCTCCGACCAACCGACGACGAGGACCGGCCCCGGGGAGACCGCGGGGATCGTCGCGATGCCATCCTCCCCGGCGTGCACCCGGAACTCGACGACAGGCGTCCGGACCGGGTCCGCCCGGAGGATCATCACGTTCGCGCCGGCCACTCCGGTTCCGCCCTCGTCCGTCACGACGACGTCGAGCGTCGCGCCCCGGGACAGCACGATCCGCAGATCGTCCGCCTCCCGGCAGTCCGGCAGGAGTCGCGTCGCGTAGCCGGCCTTCGAGATGCGGAGGTCCACCGTCTCCCCGGGCCACAGGCCGAGGATGAAGGTCCCGTCGGGGCTCGTCATCAGGCCGTGGCCGCGGACGCCGACCTCGAGCGGACGGTACCGGCGGAGCGGGGCGCGTTCGGTCGAGATCGTCGCCTCACCGATCGGCGCCCCGGCCTCGTCCACCACGATGCCGGTCAGGCGACCGTCGGGCGGCACCGGCGGAACGTCCCCGGGCTCGCGGGGCGGAACGAGTCCGGGATCCCCCACCCCGGCAACGGGAGCGGACTCGGGCCGGTCGCCGGGCGTCTCCGCACCCTTCGGAGGCGGAGCGATCAACAAGGCGAGGCCGACGAGCAGGGCGAGGGTCAGGAGAACCAGGAACGGTCGGCGCATGTGGAAGTCCCCCATCACGGACTTCACGATTGTACCGTCCCGATCAGCCCCCGAAGTACTCCACCAGCACCTTGAACCCGATGCCGATCAGGATCAGGCCGGCGAGGATGCCTCCCCACCTCCCCATCCGCGGGCCGGCGCGGCGGGAGAGGAGCATGCCGAGCATCGCGGCCATCGCCGCCACCCCCCCGATCATCGCGAGCGGAAAGAGGCGGACCATCTCCTCCGCGCCGTGGGAGTAGCCGGCGGTGAGGGCGTCGATGCCGACGGCCACCGACAGGGCGAGGAGCGCCCAGCCGCGGGTGAGGTCGCGCTTCGCGGGGACGTCCTTCTTCGAGAAGGAGTCGCGGATCAGGCGGAAGCCCAGGTAGAGGAGCAGGATGAAGACGGCCCAGTCGCCGACCAGGATGATCAGCTGGTAGACGGCGCTCGGGCTGATGGCTCCGAGGATCGGCAGCAGGGCGCTCGCGGCTCCGAATCCGAGCGCGAGCCGGACGATCTGCCAGCGGGACCGGTGGTGAAGGCCGAGGGCGGCCCCGACCACGAAGGCGTCGATGGCGAGGACCAGCGCGAGGACGACGGTTTCGACAGGGGTCACTGGAGTCTCCCAACAAAGCGGAGGTGCGGACGTACGATATGATGGCGTCCGCACATCGGGCGGGGCGAACGTACATGACGGAAGAGGATCGATGAAAGCAATCGCGATTTCGGTGAGCGTTCTGCTCGCCCTGGCCCTGTTCGCCGGCTCGGCCGACGCCCAGACCTACACGATCACCAGCTCGCTGAAGACGGGCACGGCGGGAACGCCCGTCGTCGGAGCCCTCGTCACGGCGAACGGGGTCATCCCCACGCTCGGCACGACGTACGCCATCACGGCGGGCAACCTCCCCACCGGCGTGACCCTCTCCGCCCAGGGCGTCTTCACGGGGACGCCGACGAAGGCGGAGACGGCGAACTTCACGGTGCAGGCCACCGTCCCCGCGATGACGATCCCGCCCCAGACCGCGGGAACGGCGACGGCCAACCTCTCGATCACGATCCAGGCGGGCGCCCCCGCCCTCACGATCACGACGACGACGCTGCCGGACGGCCGGGTGGGCGATGTCTACTCCGCGGCCGTCGTGGCCCAGGGCGGAACGCCGCCCTACGGCTTCGTCACGAATCCGTTGAACCTGCCGAACGGCGTGACCCTCGACCCGACGAAGGGGACGCTCTCCGGCACGCCGACGGCCGCGGGGTCGTTCAACTTCACGGTCTACGTCACGGACTCGACGCTCCCGCTCCCGAAGACGGCGAACCAGGCGTTCTCCGTGACGATCACGGCCGGTCCGCAGCTCATCGCGGCGGGGACGACCGAGTGGACCGTGGACCGCCCGGGCTTCTCCCTCACGGTGTCCGCGAGCGGCGGCGACGGGACGTTCACGTTCGACGCGCCGACCGGCGTCCCGGCCGGGCTGACACCGACGATCCTCGTGGATTCGGTGACCCTCACCGGAACCCCGACGGCGCTCGGTGACTCGACGTTTTCCGTGACCGTGCGGGACGGAACCGGCGCCACGGCGACGCTCGAGACGGCGATCCACATCAACCCGCCGGTGGCGATCACGGCGGACGAGTTGCCGGACGCCACGGCCGGCGCAGCGTACGGCGGCGTGGTGCCGGCGGAGGACGGGGCCCCGCCCTACTCCTTCCGCGTCGTCAGCAAGAGCGAATCGTGGATCGGCATCGAGAGCGGCACGGGAACCCTGACGGGCACGCCCGGCGCGGCCGGGAGCGTCACGTTCACAGTCGAGGTCACCGACGCCTCCGGCGGTACGGACCAGCAGGAATTCACGATCGGCGTGAACGACGCGCCGCTCCTCAACTCGACGGACCTCCCCTTCGGCGTCGTGGGAAGCGCCTGTTCGATGCCGCTCGCGGCGACCGGCGGCACGGCGCCCTTCGAGTACTCCGTGGCCGCAGGGGAGTTGATGGACAGGCTCTCGTTTGCCGATGCGGCGATCGCCGGCACGCCCACGGCTCCCGGCTCCTCGAACCTGACGCTCCAGGTCACCGACCGCTGGGGCGCCACGGCGACGGCCGACTTCCGCCTGACAGTGGGACGGAAGGTCGCGGCCACCGGGAAGCTCCCGCCGTCGACGCTCGATCCGGAAGCGCGGGAGGCTCTCGTCTTCGACCTCCTCGCCGGGACGACCTTCGACGTCTCCTTCAAGGTGAAGCCGGGAACGAGCGGCTTCTTCGCCTCTCTCTTCACGATCGACGGGGCGGCGGTCGACACGGCGGCCTGGGTGAAGCTCGGGAAGAAGAGCCTGAAGATCCGGAAGTTCCCGGTCGCTTCGACGGGGCGCTACGTGCTGCTCCTCGAGAACACGAACGGCTCCACGGCCATCCAGTGGTCGGGCAAGGTGAAGGCGAAGCCGGCGAAGAAGCTCAAGCACCAGCAGTCCTTCGGTCCGCTCACCGGCGAGGTCGAGATCCCCTTCTCGGCCCTGAAGGGAGCATCGCTCACGCTGTCCGCCAAGGTCTCGGGGAAGAGCGTCCCCGCGGCCGAGCTGGTGGAGATCGTGGACGCCACCGGCCGGCCGCTGGACGCCCGCGCCTGGCTGGTAACGAAGGGCACGGGCTTCAAGATCTCGAAGCTGCCGATCCCCGCCTCCGGCGACTACCGGATCCGGATCCGCCCGGACGGAAGCGGCAGCGCGGACGGCGTCCTGAAGGTCCAGCTCAAGGTGAAGTCCCCGAGGATCTACGCCTACTCGGCGGACGACTGAGCCTTCTTCACCGCCACGGGACGGAAACCGACCCGGGGGCTCTTCGCGGTTTCGGCGAGGAGTTCCCGGGCACCGGATCCACAGTCCGCCCCGGAGTTCT